>DATNKQ010000383.1:0-30158 GCA_035603315.1 Thermoanaerobaculia bacterium | reverse complement strand
TGCTCGCCAGACGCCCCGGCGTGCTGCCGACGAGGGTGGCGACCGCTGTCGTCTTGCTGATCGTGTAGAGCTTGCTGGCGCCGCCCAGGCGGTCGATCGGCGGCTCCACCCCGAACAGCACGTCCGTTCCGGGCTGGGTCGCGAGGTCGGAGATGGCCATCGTGGGACCCCCGGGGCCGTTGGTGATCGGGCCGACGAGCTGCAAGAGGGCGCCGGTGTCGGGATCGACGCGGATCAGCGTGCTGGTGATGGGTGGACCGCCGGCGGTGACGGTCGAGCCGTAGAGCGCTCCCGTCGCATCGAACGTCAGCCCCGCCATCCTCGCGACTCCGGCGGGATGTCCGACGACCGTGACCGCCGCCGTGCTTTGGTCGAGGATGACGACCGAGCCGTCGTTCGACGAGCTGGGGTCGCCCTTCCCACCGGCGCCGCCGTAGAGGATCGTGCCCGTAGCGGCCATCGCCGCGCTCGACGCCAGCAGGAGGGCGCTCGCCGCCAGCGCTACGCCCAGGGACTTGTTGGTCATATCCGCTCCTTTCCTTGACTCACGAAGGTTGCGACCGTCGGACGCAGCATAGCTGCTCGTCCACCTGTAGAGTGCATCCTCAACTACAGAAAGGGGACAGAGGGAAGGGAGGGAAGCGTGGCTGGGAGGCAGGGACTCTTCGGGGCCTCAAACGGTAAGTCCTTTGGATGAGGAAGATTGGGAAATAAACCCCTCGTAGAGAGGGAGATAGGGTCTTTCGGACCCTTTCGTCCTTTTTCGTTCGCTTACCCCGATTGGCCCCCATTTTCGGGGATGGTGTCATCCGAAGTGTCACTCGCTCGCCTCTAGTCCTCCAGCCTCAAGATCCGCCGCAGTCCCTCGCGGATGATGTCCGCCTCCGTCCGCCGTTCCTTGAAGGCCAGGTTCCGCAGAGCCTCGGCTTCGTCCTGGTGAAGCCAGAGGGTCTTCCGGATCATCCCGGTCTTCGAGATCGTCGTCTCACCTCCTCGTGGCCCCAGCCGTGTCTCTTTCATGAGGCGACCTTAGCCAAGCTGTAGAGCTATCTAGACATCTATACGTCTCTAGTGCTATTCTCGTCGCCTTCACCCTCATCCCGGGTCTGTGGCCCGAGAAAGGACGGCACTCGTGAAGGGGAAAGCGCTCCTCTTGGTCGTACTCCTTGGCTTCCCGCTCCTCGCCGAGGAGGTGCTCACCAACCAGGACGTGATCAGGATGGTTGCTGCGGGCCTTGGCGAAGCGGTCGTGGTGGCCAAAGTCCGGGAAGCGCCGCAGGTTCAATTCCTGCTCGCGGTCGATGACCTTCTCGCCCTCCGCAAGGCAGGGGTTAGCGAGCCGGTCGTCCAAGCCATGCTCGACCGCGCCAAGCCCCAAAGCGCTCCGCAAGGGCCGGCTCCGGCCATGCCAGAGGGACTCGGGATGGACCTCGTTACGGTCTCTCTCAAGACGGAGGGCGGCAGAGCCCCGCTCCATCTCGTTCGCGGTGACATGTCCTCGGCGGGCTTCGGTCCCTACCGCAACAGCTTCATGAACTACCCCGGACTTCACTCGAAGATCCGTACTCGCGACAGGCGGCCGGCCCTCCTCGTCAAGTCGGAGACTGCCCTCGCCGGGGGCCACTACTTCTTCGCCAAGCTCGACTCGGACACCGGCAACGGCGTCCGGTCTCTCAAGGTCTCCTCCTTCAAGGCGGGAATCCGGGCCATGTTCGGGAGCGACCGGGGAGCGATGGCTCCGGATTCAGATTGGGTCGTTCCCTTTGAGGCGGTAGAGGAGAGCCCCGGGCTCTGGAGGGTTGTCCTCAAGCATGACCTCGAACCGGGGGAATACGGCTGGTATGTAGACATGACCGCCGGCCTTCAGGGCGCGGGACTCTTCGACTTCGGCATCGACTGAGAATCCCGCGCCTCATTCGTTTTTGACCGGCTCTGCCGGAAGGAGGGTTCTGTGAAAGTCTCTCGTCCGCTCGCTTCTCTCGTCTCGCTCTTTCTTCTCGCTTCCTGTGGCGGAGGCGGCGGCCACGGCGGCAGCGGCCCGACCGCTCCTCCCCAGGGAAACACGATCATCGCCGCGGTGACCCTCGCCGACTTGAGCGGCGCGGGGCTCCTCAATGCCACAGTCTCCCTCGATGGGAAGAAGATCGGAGAGATGGATTGGTCAACTCTTCCGAGCGGCTGTGGGGCAGGTTGCATCGTTCAGGCTGCGGCCCAAGACGTCTCCTCGGGTACTCATACCTTGACCGTCACTGCGGTCAAGCTCGCCGGCGGTCATGGCACCTACGCCGTCTTCGGACTGGTGGTCGTCACTCCGCCTTCCGGCACGCCACGGCAGATTGACTTGCCGCAACAGCAGGTGACGCTTCAGGCCGGGAGCACAGTCCAGTACCCAATCACCATCTAGCCACGAAAGCGACCCGCGAAATCGGCATGAAGCAGAGAGCCGAAGCACAGGTCATCTTCCTGGGCGCTTTAATCCGGCGCCCCGCCCGCAACTTCAAAAGGAGGCACCAAAGAACGAGAGAGAATTCTCTTAACTGGAGATGACGATCTCTCACTTGTTCTGAGATTACGAGACAAACGCGCGGATTGAGTCATTTGGGCGCACTGTATGGCGGGGGCGGCCGCTCCGTCCCATCCTGGGAGAGGAGAGGGAGCCGCCTTCGAAAGGAGTGCGTATGGCTCGTCGGCTCCGTGCCGTCTGTCTCCTTCTCATCGTCTCTTTCTTTTCTTCAGTCGCTCTCTTTGGGAGAGAAAGACCTCTTTACCAGGGAAAAGAAGCCAAGATCGCTCTCTCCCAAAGCACCTGGGAGACTGTTGCGGGCTTCCTCTCTCGCCTCGGCTTTTACCCTGAGCTGCATGCCATCCAAGAGAAGCTCGGCTCCTCGATGGACCCCGACGGGAAGCCTTCTATTCAACCTCCCGGGGCCGAGGCCTCTCCGAGCCTTGGCTCCTCGATGGACCCCGACGGTAGCCGGTAGTTCTCTTTCCGGTGCCGGACGGGCGAGAGCTCTTCGCCGCCGGCACCGTCATTTTCATCCTCCCGCGATTTTCCTTGCACAAGAAGCGATGAAGTACACTTCAGATACTGCTAACTCTTGGGAGGGGACCGAATGGCCGATAGCCACATCACCCGAGAACTTCTGCGGGCGGTTTCCCGCGGGGAGTTGCCGCCTCGTCTCCTGTTCCAGATCGGCGCCGAGCACCTCACCCATGTCTGTCCGCACTGCCGCAAGGAGATTGAGGCCTGGAAAAAGGAGCGTGCTCAAAGGCCACAGGACTACACCCACGTTTTCGAGATCTTGCCGCGGGTCATTGATGAGCAGATTCCCCGGATTACTCGACAGCGGAAAGAAGCGCTTCGGGATCTGAAGGTTCTCCTTGCTCTTCCACCGGAGAAGCGAAGCGCCAAGGTCAAGCGGGCGCACAACCGCTTCCGTGGCGCCGCCCTCGCTGAGCTGCTCCTCGAGGAGAGCCGGAAGGTTCTTCATGGCAATCCGCAGTCCGCACTTCATTTGGCCGAACTGGCACGAACCGTCATTCACCACTCTCCGAACGCTCCCGGACTCTTTAACCTCATCGCTCTCTCCACCGCCTACATGGCAAACGCCTCTCGGGTGGGAGGCGAACTGCGACAGGCGGAAGGGCACTTCGGGCACGCCCGCTACGTCATTACCCACGAGGGGGTAACTGACCCGGAAGTCCTTGCCCGGATTGACGACTTGGAAGCCTCGCTTCGAAAGGACCAGCGCCGCTTTGACCTCTCGGAGGAACTCCTGGCCCGTGCGGCAATGCTCTACCGCTTGGCGGGCGGGAAGGTCGAATCCCTCCGGGTCTTAGTCAAGCTTGCCGATACCTACTTCCACCAGGGGGCAGTCTCTCGTGCGATTGAGGCGCTTCGCCCCACCCTGCGGCGGATGCGCCGAGTGGACGAGCCCCGGCTCTTCATGTGCGCCCGATTCAATCTGGCCCGCTACCTCACCGAACTTGGCGAGTACCAGGAGGCCGAGGAGATTCTCTCGGCAGAGGCTGATCTCTTCCAGCGCTTCGCCGAGCCGTGGACCACCCTTCGAGTTATTTGGCTCAAGGGAAAAATCGCTGCCGCACGAGGAGATCTGGCGGAAGCGGAGAGAGCCTTCCTTGAAGCGCGAGAAGGCTTTATTGCCGAGGGCGTGGGTTACGACGCTGCCATGGTCTCAGTTGAAGACCTCGCTCTTCTCTACCTCAAGGGAGGGCGCCTCGCGGACGTCAAGCTGCTGGCTGAGGAGATGTTCAAAATCTTTGAAGCGGGAGATGTCCACCGAGAGGCCCTCGCGGCGCTTGTCCTCTTTCAAGAGGCGGCACAGCGGGAAGCCCTTACCGCGAAGCTTGCCCGTGAAGTGGCCCGTTACCTCAAGGAGGCGAGGACCGATCCGTCCCTTCAGTTTCGGAAACCGTCGTAGCAGGCGTTGAGCATCACCTGGTAGTTGTTCGCCAGCTCGCCCAAGAGCGCCGTGCAGAACCCCAGAGGGGCTAGTGAGTTGCCGTAACCGGCAGCGTCCCCCTTCTTTTTTCTTGCTTCGACCCTCCCCACAATAGCCGTAGATCAAGAGTCCCTGCCAAGGGACTTCCGTTCTTCTTACCTTAGTCCTCTGCGAACAACCCGCGGCACTCCTCTGCCGCATTAGGCCGGCCGATGCCGGCAGGAGGTCCTATGTCCCGAGTCGAAGGAATGCCAATCACCAGAGCGTCCGAGGAGTGGTGGAAGCGCCCGGACGACGAGCGCTACCTCACCCTGGAAGAGCTCCACCAAGCAACCCTTCTCCAGGCAGACCGGAGCAGAGTGGCGACCATCTCGAACTTGGCCCTCGCGGCCCGGGGAAGCGAAGAGGCCGGCGGCCCGCTCGTCCTCGAAGAGGAGAACCTCGGCACCCTCTACCCCACGCATTGGAGCTTGGGGCAGCTCGCGGCGATTTCCCACACCGACCGCAAGTGGCTCCGCGAGATCGTCACGGTGCCCGCAGGTCCCGCCTTCGCCGCACACGCGGTAAACCTAGGACTCCGCTATCTTGCAGAGCGGGGCCGAGTGCAGCTTATGAGCCTCGCGCGTGATTCCTCGACGGAGCTCCGCTGCCTGGTCGGCCCCGACTACGGCCGGATCTACGACCATGAAGTTGTCGAGGCGGTCTTGAAGGTCAATGCTGACGGCCGCTGGCACGTTCCGGCCGCAAGCTACCAGGCAGAGAACCCCAAGCGGGCGACGACCCTCTACGCCTCCGACCGCGATGTCTTCATCTTTCTAGTTGATGAAAAGAACCCGGTCAAGGTCTACGTGGGCGACGCAATCCGTACCCTCTTCCGCGGCTTCATGGTCTGGAACTCGGAGGTCGGCCACCACCGCTTCGGCTTTATGACCTTTCTCTACGACTTCGTCTGCGACAACCGGATGGTCTGGGGTGCGCGGGAGGTGAAGGAGATATCGATCAAGCACACCAAGAACGCCCCCGAGCGCTTCGAGCGGGAGGTAGAGCCGCGTCTCAAGGCCTATGCCGAAGCCTCCGTTCTCGATGTCGAAGCTGAGCTAGGGCGGGCGGCTCGCACCAAGGTAGGGAGAAACGACGAAGAGGTCCTCGACTGGCTCCGGAAGCATGACTTCACCAAGAAGGAGGGTGTCGAGATCATCAGGACGGCCAAAGCGGAGGAGGGCGGTGCCCGTACGCTCTGGGAAGTGGTTAACGGCGGCACAGCCATCGCCCGCGCCATAGCGCATGCGGACGAGAGGGTCAACCTGGAGCGGCGGGTGAGCCGGCTCCTCAAGGCTGCGGCCTAGCGAAGTTGTTCTTCACGCGGGAAGCCCGCGTACCCCCGAGGAGACTTGGGGGTTTCTTGTTAGGGCTCAGTGCAAGACGGTGTAGAGACTGGCAATGCTCCCAGCCAATTGAATGACAACGCAAATGGCGCCCGCGAGGACTGCCATTGGAGACCTTGAGAGTGCCGAGGGCGGGGCCTCCGAGGAGCGTGCGAGCGCTGCCGCCATGACGAACTTGAAGGCGGCGAGCATGCCGACCGGAATGCTGGCGATGAGGAGGGCTTGAGAGAAGGCCTCCGGTTTTCCCAATAGGAAAAAAGAGAACCCTCCGACAAGGAAAGCGAACGGCTCCGATTGATTGAAGGCGTGTTCCAGGAATGGCGTTCCGATAAGTGGCTGAAGCCAGAAGAAGAGGATGATCACTCCCGTCAGTGCCCACGCTATTCTGGTGCCCGCCCGAGGATTCGGCGCGTCCTCTTCATTCTTCGTTACCCATCTCAAGAATGCCACGCCTTGGTAGAGCAGGAACATGGACACTACGAAAAGGCCAAGCGCAAGCGGCACGTGCCACATGGGTGCTGCCGGTGGCATCGGAGAAGGCGCCAGAGGTGTCAGGGGTGGGCCGCCCATGCGGCGGATCGTACCACGGACCGGGAGCCGCCAGCTCCGCTGTCAACGTGTCGCAAACCACTGGAGCAAGGTAACCGTGCACCAGAAGGAAAGGCATGGCAGGAGAATAATGATAGAGACATGATGTTTGAGCTTGGTGCCCGCCCAATGCGATAAGTAGTACCATGGCGCAACGAACAACAGCCCCGGTATCAGAGCCGATGCCATAAGGGCGACAAGAAGCGATAGGCCAGCTCCGCTAAAGCCGTGCCCGCCGAGCGCATGGCGGTAGAGAACCAAAGCGATCCCGAGCATAGAAGAGATGACGGAAAGGATCTGAGCCATGGCCGTAAACATGGGGTGGTGGATTGACTGTAAGCCGAAGATGTTTAGGCTCCGCGGCAACGTGCTCAGGCGTTTCCTGATACTCCGGCCGCTAGTGCCGGAGGACTCAGTGTAGATGTATCCGCCGAGATCTTTCCTCCACATGTACCAATGGAGCTTCCAAAGGATACGAACTCCGACCAAGCCGTCCGGTCTCTCAAAATAGGTTCCCGTATTCATATCGGCACAAATGTCCTCAATGCTCTGATAGGTCTTCATGGACGGCTCCCACTCCTTGCAATACCAGCGGGTGTTTATCTATGGTGACCCTATCACACTCTTCCCTCGGATTGGTGACGCTGATCGTTTCGCACGGTAATCATAAAACGCCATAGCCCCGCACGCGGGTGCAGGGCAATGTCGATTGGCTGTCTTATTGTTCCTCGGTAACCTCTCCTTTTGCCAGGTCGGCAAGAAGCTCCATCAATCGAGGATCACATTGAGCCCGCCTGACACTCTTGCCGGTGCTGGCAGATGACAGATTCAATCGAGAGTGGTCCCGAGTTGGGTCACCATAGTTGCCAATACCGGCAGATTCCTCAGTCAATCGAGAGTGGTCCCGAGTTGGGTCACCAACGGAAACAGACAGCCACTTTGCAACTCCTCTGTAGCGATTCGACAGCTCAACGGCAACGCATTTCTCAGACACGGTCCGGTTCGAGGTGAGCGTCAGGACGAGAGAGCGCTTATTCTCAGGATCTCCCGATTCGTAGCTTAACCGCGCGCTCTTTGCAAGTTCGAAGAGTCCTTGAAGGCGCCGCACCGTTTCTCGCGGATCATCCGTTAGACTTTTCTCGTGATCCTCAAGGCCCCGGCGATCTCTAAGGAGTCGGACCTTTCTCTCCTCGAAGATCTCCCGTTCCAGAACGCCGTCAAGGTAAGCGTCGGTGAGACGGAGCAGCCTGTCCTCAATCTTCCCAAGAGCAAGGCGAACGCTCTCCCGCTTCTCTCTGGCTTTATCGTGCCAATTCTTCTCGACAAGGGAGAGTGCGAGTACAACCGCTCGCTCCTTGTCCGGTGGAAACGTAAGCGCCGTGAGAACCTCGCGGACATGAGCATCAACTGTGTCCTCGCGAATACAGACTCGAAAGCAGGTCCGGGTATGGCAGCGATAGTAGACGCGCCCCTTCTGCATTTCTCCGATGAGAGACTTGCCGCAGGTGGCACAGGTGAAGAGGCGACGAAAAAGGAAATCATGAGTACGGAGAGTGGCCCGGTTGCCTCGTCCGTCTAGTACCGCTTGCACATCGTCAAAGACTCGCTTGGTGACGACGGGCTCATGGATGCCGGCGAAGTGCTCGGCCCGCCGCTCGATTCTGATGATGCCCATGTAGAACGGATTGCGGAGGAGCTTCCATAGCGTGTTTGCTGAAAGCGGCTTGCCGCTCCGACTGTGAAGGCCCTCCAGCACAAGTTGCGCCGAGAGACTTTCCAAGGTGAACATTCCGGTCGCGTAGCGTTTAAAGGCCGAGCTAACCAGAGGCCCCGTGACCGGATCAATCTCCTTTGCCTTCCCGCCGCCGCGGTCGAGGTACCCCAAGGGTGCTTTGAACGGATAAAGACCTTGTTTCAATCTTCCGTTCAATCCCTTGATGGTCTCCTCGCGGAGGTTCCTGATGTAGTCCACGGCCACCACAGCTTGGACATCGGCAGCGAGCCGGTCTCCCCGTGTTTCGATCCTTCGGTTTTCGCTCGCGATGTGAACTTCGACTCCCTCATCCATCAGCTCATTGATGCCGGCCCAATCGAAGAAGTTCCTGGCGCTCCGGTCAATCTTGTGGACAATGACGCCTCCGATCTTTTCCTTCCGCCTCTCGCGGAGCATCTTCTCGAAGACTTGTCGTCCACGCTTCGCCGCGGTTTCCTTCTCCTCGTACCATCCGGTAACGGAGAGACTGTGACGCCGTGCATACTCTTCGATCGCCCCTCGCTGTTCCTGAAGGGACACTCCATGCTCGCCCTGTTTGGCAGTTGAAACACGCACATAGCAAAAATAGTGCTTCATGGCTTTTCATATTGATTTGTAAACGACCTTTCCTCAGTCATGGTAGAAGGGCGAGTTTCGTTTGTCAAAGTATCGAGGAGAGCCCTCGGCGGTGGGTCACTCTCAATCGCTCGATAGATCTCGACCACGAGGCCAACATACTCGACCAGGGCTTCCGCCGCTTCCTCTGTTTCGTCTCCGAGATTAGGGCGAAGGAGATCGTGGAGTTCCTCCAAGGTTTTGGTCGATTTTGTCATAGAGGACCATGGTACGAAGAGTGCCCCTCTAAGAAAGAGAGCGCTCCCTGCCACTTGCGGCTACCTTCTCCGTCTTTGTTTCGCTGGTCGAGAGGCTACCCTTGGCCGCATGAATTACCATGACCAAGCACTACGCTTTCATCAATTTCTTCCCACTCGCCTCTGGCACTACCTCACGGTGACTCGCGGCATTGGAGAGGCGATCGTCCACCGAGAGCTTCTTGGCTGGAACGGGAGGCGGATCACCATCCCGGTGAAGAATGAATCAGGCGAGATCACGGCCTTCCGCCTGGCGCGTGACCCGGACGAGCGTGAAGAGTCGCCCAAGATGCTCTCGACACGGGGCAGTTCAACCACCCTCTACGGAGTAGAGACCCTCCGATGGAAGCCGAAGCGTATCGTCATTTGCGAGGGAGAGTTCGACCGCTTGGTGCTGCTCACCCACGGATTCGGAGCCGTGAGTTCAACCGGCGGAGCCTTCTCTTTCCGCTCGGAGTGGGCGAGGTACTTTGAAAGCGTTCCGGAGGTCTACCTCTGCTTCGATCGCGACCGGGCGGGAGAGGAAGGGGTACGGCGGGCGGCACGGTTCATCCCCCATGCCCGCGTGGTGACGCTTCCTCCCGAGGTGGGAGAGCGAGGCGATGTCTCCGATTTCTTCGTCCGGCTCGGGAGAAGTGCCGAGGACTTCGAGAAGCTCCTCGGGGAGGCCGACACTCCCCCTCAGGCTGAGGCGGGACGCCGACTACCACGGATTCCTTCCCGACCGGGAGGCGAGCCGATCGAAGAAGTGATCGGCCGCTCTGTCGCCCTCCGGCGGGCCGGCCGAGGGTACTCGGGCCTCTGTCCCTTCCATCGCGACAGCAATCCCTCTTTCGTCGTCTTCCCGAGAAGTCAACGCTTCCGCTGCTTTGCCTGCGGGGTCGAGGGGGGCGCGGCCGATTTTCTCGCGCGCCTCAAGGGAGTCTCTCCTGAGGAGGCGCACTCACGCCTCAACCCATGAGGGAGGAGTCCAAGCGAGAGAGAGGAGTGCCGACCGTCTCCGCAATCCTCGACGACGGCTCTTTGGTCGAGATGGTCTTTGACCCCAAGGAGGCAAAGACCTCCTTTGTCGTCGCTCGTTTCGGAGAGTGGAGAGAAGAAGCCGAGGTGACTCTTCCCTCGGGCATTCGCCTCACTCCCTATTCCCCCCGAAACAACCTCCTGCTCCATGAGGTCGTCCTCTTGCCGTCAGGGCCGGAGGAGTACGCGACAGAGGAGGAGCTACGCCGGGAGATCCGCGCTTTCATTCACCGCTACGTCCAGCTCTCGCCCCTCTTTGAAGAGGTGGCGAGCTACTACGTTCTCCTCTCCTGGCTCTTCGACGCCTTCGAAGAGCTGCCGTACCTCCGGGTCCAGGGAGACTACGGATCGGGCAAGTCCCGCTTCCTCCTTACCGTAGGCTCCCTCTGCTACAAACCGATCTTCGCTTCGGGCGCCTCAACCGTCTCTCCCATCTTCCGCATTCTCGATGCAGTCCGGGGAACCCTGGTCATTGACGAGGGAGACTTCCGCCAGAGCGACGAGAAGGCCGAGATCGTCAAGATCCTGAACAACGGCAACGCCCGGGGCTTCCCGGTACTGCGAAGCGAGGTCACGGCCTCGAAAGAGATCAACCCCCAAGCCTTTGCCGTCTTCGGTCCCAAGCTCGTGGCCACCCGCGGAGCCTTCGAGGATCGCGCTCTGGAGAGCCGGTGCCTCACTGAAGAGATGGGGGCCGGACCTCTCCGGGAAGACATCCCCTTGAACCTCCCTACGGCACAGAAGGAGGAAGCCCTGCACCTCCGAAACAAGCTCCTCCTCTTCAGATTCCGGAACCGGGACAAGCCGCGAGACCTAAGCGCCCTCGCTGACCGCTCGATCGAGCCCCGGCTCGCCCAGGTCTTCGCGCCCCTGATGAGCGTCGTAGGAGAGGGGCCGGCAGAGGAAGAACTTCGGAGCCTGGCCCGCCGCTACAGCGAGGAGCTCCGAACCGAGCGGGGGATGGACGTCGAGGCTGAGGTCTTGGAGGTCATCCGGGATCTCGCTCTCTCTACGCCGGGAGGAGTGTCCTTGAGGGACATCGCCTTGTGGTTCGCTGACCGGCACGGCGCCGAGTACGACCGGAAGATCTCCCCGCGCTGGATAGGCGGGATCATCCGCCGCCGGCTTCACCTCCGGCCAGAGAAGAGCCACGGGAACTTCGTCATTCCGGTGTCGGAGTTCCCGAAGCTCCCGCGTCTCTACGAGCGCTATGGGGTCGAGGTCGTCGGGTGGACTTCGGGGATATTGGGGACGAAGGATGAGAGTTCCAAAGAAGCCGCGTCAAGCAATTGACGCGGCTTTGTTGCTTTGTGAAAGAGAGGAGGTCTTCAGCCTCTACGTCCCCCACGTCCCCCTTGTCCACCGGGGAGGCCCAGCGGTTGAACGATTCGCTACCTCGGGCTCGCTATCCTGTCGGCATTACAAGTCAAAGCAGAACCTGCCGGAGGGGGCAAGTTTCTCCTTCTTTTTCGGAGAGGCCCTCGCCGCTACTATCTAACGCACAACCTATGTCAGAAACGCGGCTCAACAATTACCTGCGGAGTTATCGCAGGCGTCAGCACCTCACCCAAGACGAAGTGGCCTTCCTTCTTGGCGGGGAATGTGGAACGAAGATCTCACGATACGAGCGGGAGCGCCGGTTGCCTCCTCTGGGGACAGCTCTCGCCTATGAGGCGATCCTTGGCGTCCCGATCCGGGAGCTATTCGCTGGTAGGTTTGAAAAGGTCGAAAGAGAAGTGAGGCGGCGAGCCCTTCTCCTCTCGAAGGAACGCGAAGGGAAGAGACGACCGAATAACGCGCTGAAGCGACTCGCTGCCTGACCTAACTGGCTATCTTTATGCTGACAGACAAGTCACGACTTCTTGCCATAGATCCGACAAGCAAGGGATTCGCCTTTGCTCTCCTTGAAGGATCGGAGCGATTGGTCGAGTGGGGGCTCTCACATGTCCCAAATCTCGAAGAAGTGGAGTACCTCAATCGGATCGAAGTGCTCCTCAAACGCTTCTCTCCTCGCGGACTCGCACTCGAAGATCCGAGAGGGCCGGGCTCGCGGAGAGGTGATCGGGTGGTGAAGCTACTTCGCTCAATCGAACTCCTCGCTTGGCGCTACAAGGTAGAGATCGTTCGGGTCTCCCGCCGCGATGTCCAAGATGCTCTCGGGGGCTCCGGCAGGACGAAGCATGCGCTCGCCTTGACCGTCGCCCGCTGGTTTACCGAGCTCGAGCCCCTTGTCCCCGATGTCCGGAGGGCCTGGGACTCAGAGGCCGAGCGGATGAACATCTTCGATGCGGTCTCCTTCGCCATGACCGCCTTCCACCTGATCCGGAAGAGGAACTCTTAGTCGTGAGTTCCAAGGTGCAAGGGCAAAGGCCCGCGGCTATCACCGCGGGTTTTTGCTGTCGGATTGGGCAGATTAGGGAGGCTTTCGTAGGCGGGAGCGCCGGCCGAAGATGTCGGCATGTCCCACTCTCCCGACGACATCACCTACTTCGCCCGAACGAACCACCGTGGGCGCACGGAGCGCTTTGGCATTCGCCGGGCCGACCGCCGCTCGCACATGTACGTCATTGGCCGGAGCGGAACGGGAAAGTCTACCCTCTTGAAGACCCTCATCCTCCAAGACCTCGCTCGGGGAGAAGGGCTCGCCCTCCTTGATCCCCATGGCGACCTTGTCGAGGAGGTGGCCCGAGCGGTGCCCGAGGAGCGGCGCGGGTCGCTCGTCTACCTCAATGCCCCTGATCCCGGGCAGCCCGTTCGCTTCAACCCGCTCGCTGGAGTGGAACCCTCGCGGCGGCCGGCCGCCGCCGCGGGCTTGGTCGAGGTCTTCAAGAAGATCTGGTGGGACTCTTGGGGACCTCGGTTGGAGCACTTGTTGCGTAATGTCCTCTTCGCTCTTCTTGATGCGCCGGGAGCGACCTTCGCCGACATCCCCCGACTTCTCCGGGACAAGGACTTCAGAGAGCGGGTGGGAGAGCGGACGGGAAACTCGGCCGTCCGCGCCTTCTGGCTCTCCGAGTACGAGAGCTACTCTCCGAGCTTCAGGGCCTTGGTTACCGCCCCCCTCCAGAACAAAGTCGGTGCCTTCCTGACCGATCCGCTCCTCTACCGAATCCTGGTGGCACCCCAAAGCTCCTTCAGTCTCCGGGAGTTGATGGACCAGGGAGGCATCCTCCTCGTCAACCTCTCCAAGGGGAGAATGGGAGAAGGGCCGGCCGCTCTCCTCGGGGCGCTCCTCACGGCAAGCCTGGGGCTCGCCGGCTTGAGCCGGGCGGACACTCCGGAGGAGAGGCGCCGGGACTTCTACATCTACCTCGACGAGTTCCACACCTTCGCCACGCCCTCGCTTGCCTCGATACTCCCGGAGCTGCGGAAGTACCGAGTGTCGCTCTCGCTCGCGCACCAACACCTCGCACAGCTTGACGCCCAGGTACGCGGGGCCATCCTGGGGAATGTGGGGACCCTCGTAGCCTTTCGGGTGGGGGTGGTTGACGCACGGCTCCTTGCCCGAGAGTTCGCTCCGGTCTTCTCAGCCGAGGATTTAGTAAACCTCCCGAACCACGAGATCTGCCTCAAGCTCATGGTAGACGGCGCGGTGTCGCGGGGGTTTAGCGCGGCAACATTCCCTCTAAATCGCCTTGCAAGCTAATCGACTCATGATTGCTCAATGCACGCGCACCCAACCAAAGCGCATACTGTCCCTCCGAGATTGGGACCTCAAGCCTGCGGGAAAGGTCCCTAATTATAGATACTAAATGGTAGAATTCAGTGCTCCTGATTTCCAAGTTCGGATCACGCTGATATTCACCCACCTGTCGGAAGAGTCGCTTCAAATGAATATCAATGGTGCAGGTATCGAGGCCCATGTTTCTAAGCCAGTGGTTTGCAATCTTCCGCCCTATTCCCTTGACATCTTTGGTCAATTTATTCTCGATCACTTTTGCATCCCATTTTTCCAGTAGAAGAAGGCGCCTAATGTCGCCCTGATATCTACTCTCCACGAAGAAAGCCGCGTTCAGTATTGCCTTCGCCTTAATTGAGTGATACCTATAGCCAGACTGACGAAGTGACTCGGCGACTAGAGCCGGGGCGCCCGGTTCTAGGAGTTTTGAAGGAATAAAAAATGTTCCAAGCTTTTTGCGAAGTTCCTGATGTGCCCGCCGTGCCGTCTCGGCCGGCACCTGTGTGCCTGCCAAAATACAGTAAACCAATTCACCAAATGCCCCATCTGCGGTAGCGGTTTCTGCACGCTTTTCAAGAAACAGCAGATGTGCTTCAGGGAGATGCCGCCTTGCCAGATCCATAAGGACTTCCATTTTCTTCGTATTCATTTCGCTATTGTGCATTTCTCTACAAATACGTCAAGCTAGCAGTCCGAATGTTTTGAAACACATCTTCCTCACTTAGATCTGTGGTATCTATCTTGACGAGCTTTCGCTGGCTCATTGGAATCGACAGCACTGCTTCAAATAACTGGAGATGCTCCTCAGCCTGACTACGAAGTGCCGCTCTTTCGACATCCGGAAGAATAGATTTTCTCGCAGTCTGTTCACGCTCTAGAGCTCCATCCGGAGTGACAGATAGATAAAATGTCAATGTCGGTTCCACCACACCTAATTGGTTAATGCAGCGAATCCATTGGATGAGCTCGGCGCGAGGTACAAAAGATCTATACTCGGACAGCACATCCAGCTGATAAGCACAAACGGTATCTATATCTCTGTCGCAGAGAACTATCTTACCTTGCACCACTGCAGGCTCGAGCCGAGTCTGCGATTCATAAGCACGCTTTGCACAAATCAGCAATGTCTCAGCAACAGGAACACCTAATCGATAGCTTGGTTTCCCGCGATCGAGGATTCTCTTTATTTCTCCCCCGATGCTCCGTCCCTTATAGTGCAGAAGATCATCCTTAACAATGACAGGATAATCTTCATCCTCCAAGAAGCGCCGCAGCCGTCTAATCGCCGAGGTCTTTCCAGCGTTGGATATTCCCTCAAAACTTATGATTCTCCCCGGTTGCATGATAGGTCTATACGCCGCTCTCTGCCGGTTGCAAAGTCTGGCAATATGGATCGCGCATCCGCGCGCGCATTGCGAAGTCCTCATCATGTGAAGAATAAATGGCCTCAAAGGCCTTAATAACAGCCTGACATGAACGGCATGCTCCGCATCGCGGCGGTGCATATGCGCAACTGTATGTCAATTCGGAACGAAAGCCAGTTTGAATTATCATTCGCGCAAGATCCTCCTTAGTCCTCTTGCCGTTTGGTGCATCGATCATGAAGGTTCCCTGAGAGCCGTATATTTGCCGCAGGAACCGTGAATAATTTTCTGCAAACGACAGGGTCGCATCAGGAAAACATCTTTCGTCTGCATCCGCGACGAAGCCGAACCAAATTGCCTCGGCCCCAATGTTGTCGGCGAAGTTGCAAGCGGCAGCTCCAAAGTAGAGATTCCGATGAGAGCAATAATCTACGTGTCGTTCCACCTGGCGGGTGGCTTGCGAAGGCCAAAGCGGCAAGGCAGCGACCGTCAGCTCAGGCAGGTTCAGCTCTCGGACCACTCGAAGGGCGGCGGTATGCTCGCCTACCAATGAAGGTTGATTATAGTTGAAAAAAATCGGGTACAATTCATATTTTTCATGAAAAAGCGCCGCTGTCGCAGAACTGTCAAAACCGCCGGAAAGGCAAAGAACTATCTTACGCATTCAAAATTCTCCTTCAATCGCGTTAATAAACTATCGAGTTCTTCCCAGTTACGTGCGATTTCCTCTAGGCTTCCTTCAACCATAAGGTTATCTCTTCCTCTAATAGGTGCACGGGAGTCAGTCTTGAAGCCGATGCATGTCTTGCCCAGCGTGAAGGCCATACCAAGTTCCACGCAGACACCCTCATCGACCACCCGGCCGTCGAGAACTGCGAGAAGAGCGTCACAGCGCCTCACCGCTCCAACATCAGACGCGAAAAGCTTTTGCCGCAACAGCTCCTCGTCGGAATTCGTTTGCCGCACGAGATCACTCAAGAGTCCGCCATCCTCCTGGGGCAAATACGTGTCAAGCCCATGGGCACTAACGAAGGAACGCACCTGTAGGTTGAACTTACGCTCTGATTCGCAAGATAAGGGAGATGCGATGTATATAAGAGTCGTCATGGAAATGCAGACCTCAAATGTTCCCTTAGTTTAACAACACGAGTGTGAAGTCCAACTCCCGGTACCTCATCCAGATCAAACAGCCATGCAATCGACTCGAAAGCCTCGGGGGTAAGTGTAGTACAACTATCGGCTGTTGAGACGAGTTTGTTCGCACCCAGCATTTGCAGGGCCGAATGAACCACATCGGCAGAGAGACCGGTCCATAGCGCTAGTTCGGGCGTGGAAACAGATTCCACGTCAGCTCCTAGGGCTACCAATCCCAAGAGCGTTAATAGCTCTGAGTCTTGGGCGATTTTCAACGAAGAAAGTAAATCCCCGTCGTTCCCCTGTAGATACGGCCCGGGAGTAGTTTGTGAAGCGTTAATCGACGTTGCAAGCGGCCAAGATCCGCTCTGACGTTTGCCGAGCGCTGTTCTTCTCGCACCCTTAATGGATTTAGTCACCAACGTGTATATATAGTTGGTGGAATCATGTGGTTTGATGAGCGCTGTATGATTAGAGGCCACCAGATGGGGAATATCTTCTTCTGCAGAAAAGGAACTGATGGGAGCGACCGAGTCCGCTATGCCAATATAATTATGAATCTCGGGAAACGATTTGGCGTTTTGGCCTAACGGATCACGAATTCGTTTCCACTGCTGGTCTAGCTCCCTAAGCGTGATGCTATTACGGTGCGCTTGTGGCGCAAGGGAATTTAGAAAACCCAGGTGTCTGAAGAGAGGGTGTACAAGAGGAGTTCCAAGATGTGGCACGCCAATGAAATGCATTTGCCGTATTCGTGATATGTAGGATCCCCGTATTGGGAAGCTATGGCAGCGCACGAGAAAACACTTGGCAACTAGGCCTCCGAGGCTGTGTGCGACTATGAAGATGTCCGATGCAGGATCTGCGTTCGCCTCTAGAAATGTAAACAAGAGATCGGATAGTTGCTCTAACTTAACCTTGTTTAATGGGAATTTGGTCTCGTAGCCAAAAGAGGCTATTTCAAAACCAGAATCGAAACCTTCTCCTTTATGCCGGAGTAGGTCAGGAAAGCGCCCCCAAGACGAGGCGGGACTCCCTGTATAGCCGTGAATGAATAAGATGAGGTTTGGCTCGCGCCGACCCTCATCTGGCGACCTCCAAATCCAGGAAGCCCCGCGATCGTCTAAGGTGATCTCTATCTTCCGCATCTATAGATCTCGTTAATCGGTGTGTCCCAACCGATGAGTCCGACTACCGACGAGATTCTCCTCGTGATCCTGCGGCTCAAGCTTACAGCATTTGAAGCAAGACCTCCAGCTTCTAACTCGCAGTGGAACGGCCCAGCCATCCTAAATGGGCACTTCTTTGCCCCTTCCATTCACCCAGGCGCCCCTTATGGTACCTCCCTTAAGGAACGACTCCTCATCACTGAAGAAGTAGAGTCCGTGAAGGCTCGGCAGCTTCTTTGCCGCCTCCACGAGCGACGCGAGCCGCTTCTCGCCGGTCGTTACAGTGAGGACTCGGAACGTCTTCATGCCGAAGAGTTCGGTCTGTAGAGCCTGCTCGGCAGTCGCGTGGTAGGCAAGGAGCTTGCGGTAGACCGAGGTCTCGGAGAGTCGCTTCCGCATCACCGGCATCGTCCCGCGATCGACCTCCAGAAAGAACCACGAGCGATTTGCTCCCTCAGGCTTTGCGAGATAGTGGAGCCCGAAGATGGCGTCGGGAGTAATGCCGACCATGGGGCCTCCCGACAGCCGCACTCGCCAGGAGTCCGGCTGCTTCTTCCTCCTGGTCTCCTCCGGCACCTTCTCCTCAAGAATCTCCCGCCAGGGAATGACCCTGACGTCCCCGTGCTTCCGGCACGAGAGGGTGAAGGCAGCGAGGACGGAGGCGACCCCCAGGGTGTGGTCAATGAACTCCAGACCCACCTGCTTGGGGAGCTTCACTCCGAGGAGCGCGGCGCCGGCAGAACCCAAGGCGTAGACCATGGGCCTTGAGCCGGGAGAGCGGACGAGGTCAACTATCTGCGAGCGGGGCCGGTCAAGGAAGCGAGCGTGGTAGAGGAGCTGAAGGCGGCGGAGGACCTGCTGTCCGCTCCCGTCCCCCAAGAGAGCGATCACCTGTTCCGAGGAGAGGAGCCGGAACTCCTCTACAAGCTCCACCATCCGCCGATCGCGAGAGGTGAGGATGAAAGGGCGGGGTTTGACCCTCCGAAAGCGCGGCAGGCGCTCGTCCATAGCCCGCATGCTATTCGAGGAAGCTCTCCGGCTCCTCGACTCTCGGAGGAGCTGCCGCCTCGGTGGGAGGCGGGGTCGCTACTCCATAGCGCTTCCAGGAGGCGCGGATGGCCCGAGACGCTGCACCCCTCCCGCTCACCCGAAGGGGCGGAGGAATCTCGATCCTGACCGCTCGCCCGCCGGCGAACTTCGCCCATCCCACTCCGACCGGGAGCTCCAAAAGCTCCTCTGCCGCAATGGGCTCCACTCGCTCTCCCTTCTTCTCGTCTACCCGTTTCCGCAGCAACTCCCGCCTCACCACTCCGGCGTCTTTCGCCCCTAGAGCAAAGGCCACGAGGGAGTTGACGTTCCCGAAGATCTCGGCCTGAAGGGTCGTGGGGAGCTGGCCCGGATACTGGTTAGCCAGAGTCAGAGCCAGTCCGTACTTTCGTCCCCGGGAGAGTAGCTCCCGCCACACTCCTTCGGACTCGCCCGAGATGGTCTGGAACTCGTCGGTGTAGAGGTAGAAGGTCGAGGCCCTCTCCTTCGTTCGCTCCCGGCGGATCAGCTCAAGCTGGAACTTGGAGAGAACCATCTGCCCCAAGAGGAGCCGGGTCTCCTCGGAGAGGCCGGAGAGGTCAACGAAGAGGACCTTGCCGTCCCGCAATACCTCTCGAAGGGAGAAGGACGGGATGGGCGAAGTCAGAGCCCGGCGCACCGCCGGCGGCCGGAGGAACTGATCCAGGCGAGAGAGGATGGGAAGGGCCGCTCCTTCGGGGAAGCGCGGATAGGTCTCCCGCCAGAACTCCCGCACATAGCGGTCTTCAATTGTCCGGGCGACCTCCGTGCGGAAGAGGGGCTCGAGGAGAAGGCGCCGCACATCGAAGAAGGTCGCTCCCACCCGGCCGGTCAAGGCGGCAAAGGCGTTCTGGAGGATGGGCTGCATCCGGGGACCTAGGTCATCCCGCAAGGTACGTTTGAAGATCGTGAAGAGATCCTCGGCCGCCCGGGCGGGCTCGTCTCCCTCCTCCAGGGCGAACGGGTTGAAGGCAAGCGGGCACTCCGGGTCCCCGGGGGCGAAGTAGAGGAGGTCCTCCTCGCGCCTCTGGGGTAAGAGTGGGAGGAGCCGGTCCCGGAAGAGTTCTCCTTCAGGAGCGATCACGGCGACGCCTCTACCCTCTAGAAGGTCGCGGACGATTAGGTGCTCCAGGTAGGTGGTCTTTCCCGATCCGGTCTTCCCGACAACGTAGAGATGCCGGCGGCGCTCCTCGGAGGGGAGGAGCGGCGCGGGAAAGCCGTCGAAGGAACCCAAGGAGGGAGTAGCGCGGAGAGTCTCGACGATTGCCCGACGGATGCTCTCGCCCGAGATCTCCGGGACCGAGGGTGTCGGGACGAACGGGAAGTAGTCTTTGAATTCGAGCCAGAAGGCCGTGGCGTCCTCGGCTTCGAGCTTCGCCTCGTCCTTCCTTGCCTCTACCTCGACCGCGCGGACAATCTCCCGGTGCTCTCGCCGTCGTTTCAGGTGAAGCCTCACAAAGGCCACGACGAGGTAGACCGGAAGGGCGAGGATGGCGAGCGGGATCGCCAGGCCGATAAGGTCGCCGAGGAGACTAGAAGAAGACATCCGCGGGCTCTAAGCCGGGCGGCAAGGGAGAGTAGTTTCGCTCTCCCAGAAGGCGAGCCAGGGCTCGCCGTGCGCTCCGATCTACCCCGACTTCAAAGACCGTCACCAAGAGGTCGTAGAGGATAGCCGCCTTCTCGGGCTCGGAGCTGTGGGTCTTTCTAACCGAGAGGACGAAGGAGTTCCCCACCTGATAGGCAAGGACATTGATGCGGTGGAAGCGGTAGGAGACCCGAAGGGAGCGGGTCTTCTCTCCCGAGCGGAAGAGCTTCTTCGACTCGACCTCCTCGGCGTAGTCGAAGGTCACTCCCTCGATTCGGCGCCGTTCCATCTCCTCGACCGTGAAGCGGTAGATCGTCTCGGCATCCCCCGTGAAGCCATCGATCAAGACGTTAAAGCCCATGTGCTCCCTCCTCCTCTTCTCGTTTTCGTACTCCCGATGATACCGCTTGCCGCCGCCGGGGAGCGGGAGGGCTCTTCGGGCGGGCGGGATGGGAGAAGTACGAGAAGAAGATTTAAAGAGAGCTTCTTCGAGACGAACAGTCGGGGGTATACTAGCGGATGTGCTCGCTTGCGTATCTCACTCTCCCAACGCTACTTGCCCTGGAAGCCTATGTCTTAAGACCCTACATACCAAGTGTGTAGGGCTCTTTGTTAGCCTCAGTGTGGAGCTAAGTCATTGATTCTCTTGTTTTTCTTCTTGACAGACCCTCTTCTTGGCCCGAATCTCGTGTTGAGGAGAGCGAGATGGAAGAGCGCGAGAGACTTTGGGGATTGGAAGAGGTGGCGGCGTATCTCGCGCTCCCCCCAAGCTCGGTCTACAAGATGACCTCGGCGAAGCGGGGGGCACTCATTCCGCACCTCAAGCTCGGTGGAAGGCTCCGCTTCAGGAAGGCGGACATTGACCGCTGGCTTGACCTCCTCTCGGTCGGGAACCTCCCGGCTCTTGAGAAGGCCAAGCGAGTGGCAGGAGGGAGATAGCGATGGCCTCGATCCACAAGAAGAAGCAGACGAGCGGCAAGGTGGTGTGGGAACTGACCCATGGGAAGGGCGCAGCCCGAGTCCGGTTCGTCGCTGGCAAGACCAAGGAGGAAGCCGAGGCAACGCTCCGCCTTTTCGAGCGCCAGCTCGGCGTCCACGGGCGCTCGCCCGAGGTCCTCTCCCTACAGGAAGCGGTTGCCTCCTATGAGGAGTTTCTCTCGGTCAACCGCTCCCACTCGACCGCCCGCCGCTATGGGAGGGTCCTCAGAACCTTCGCCCACTGTTTCCTCGGTGCTCACCACCCGGCCGTGTCGAACCTGCGCGACGTCAAGCCCTACCACCTGGAGGAGTACAAGAAGGGGCGCCTCTTGGGAGAGATCCTGGAAGTGGAGGAAGACCTGGAGCGGGAGAAGAGACTCCGAGAGGAGCTTCGGGCGAACCCTACTGCGCCTTCCTGCCGGGCAAACGCCAAGTATGGCTGGCTCGGTCGGAAGCGCCTGAAGAGAACGATCACCCGGAAGACGGTCAACTACGAGCTGGAGACTCTCGCGACCTTCTTCCGGTGGGCCGTCAAACAGAACCTCCTCTTCGCCAATCCCGCGGAGTCGGTGGAGCGCTTCCGGCTCCCCAAGCGCTCGCTTCCCAAGTTCATGACGGCGGACGAACTCCGCCTCTTCTTCTCCGCCTGTGATCCCTGGGAAGGCCGGGTCTTCTCCATCCTCTTCCTCTCCGGCATGCGGCGGGGAGAGCTCGTGAACCTTGAATGGTCGGACGTTCGTTTCGACCTCGGCGTGATCTTGATCCGGGAGAAAGAGGGCTGGCGGCCGAAGACGGACGAGCGGGTCATCCCCCTTACCCCTGCTCTGGAGACCCTCTTCCGCGAGCACGGCAAGGAGAGGCGCTCGGCGCGATGGGTGGTAGCGAACCGGGCCGGAAACCAGGAGACCCACCTCCTGCCGAAACTGAAGAAGATCTGCCGGCGGGCGGGCATCACTCCGGCTGCGGCAACCCTCCACGCTCTCCGCCACTCCTTCGGCTCGCACCTGCGGATGGCAGGAGTCCCCTTGGCAAACATTGCCGACCTGATGGGCCACAAGGACCTAGCAACGACGCAGATCTACGCCAAGGTCGAGATGACACAGCTCCGCGATGCGGTCTCTCGTCTCTCGCCCCTCGTTTCCACGGGCGATGCGGAGCCGGTGTCACTCGTTTGTGTCACTTCTGCCCCTCTTACACCGAGGGGCCGTCGCAAGTTATTGAAGGAGAAGAGCTTAGAGGCGGGAAACCCAGATTGGCTGGGAGGCAGGGACTCGAACCCCGATTCTGCGGTCCAGAGCCGCATGTCCTACCATTGAACGACCTCCCAGCAGGACGGGGCAAGAGAGTAGCGAAAGAGGGTAGGCAGGTCAACCCGGCGGATCGGCGCGACCCGCCCGCAGAAGCTCGATGAAGCTGGCAAGGTGACGGGCGGTCGCCTCGCGGCCCATGACCGCCACGAGGTCGAAGACGGGGGGACCGGCCTCGGCCGCGGAGAGGGCCATGCGCGCGGGGTGGATGAGGACTCCGGCCTTGATCCCGCGCTCCGCGCAGAGGGTCCGGAGGGCGGCCTCGAGCGATTCCTTGTCGAAGGAGGGAAGGGCGGCCCAGCGCTCGCCCAGCGCGGCCAGGTGAGCCGGGAGGTCGGGGTCCTTCTGGAACTTGGCGACCGACGCCGGATCGTAGTCGAGGCGATTGCGGAAGTAGGGCACCACGAGCTCGGCCAAGCCCTTCAGGGTATGAGCGCGGCTGCGATGGAGCTCCAGCGCTTCGGCCAGGCGCGCGGTATCCGCCTCCGCCAGGCCCGTCTGGGCGAGGAACGGCCGGAGGTGGGGAAGGATCTCCTCGAGCGGCAGGGACGAGAGGTACTGGGAGTTGACCCAGGCGAGCTTCTCGCGGTCGAAGATCGCCGCCGAGGCGTTCAAGCGGTCGACCGAGAAGGCCTCCGCCATCTCCCGGCGCGACAGGATCTCGCGGTCGTCGCCGGGGTTCCAGCCGAGGAGGGCCATGTAGTTGTAGAGCGCCTGCGGCAGGATCCCCTCGGCGCGAAACTCCTCGACCGAGGTGGCGCCGGTGCGCTTGGAGAGCCGCTTCTTGTCCGGGCCGAGGATGAGCGGCAGGTGGCCGAAAACCGGCTCCGTGGCGCCCAAGGCGCGGAAGAGGGGGATGTGCTTGGGGGTGTTCGACAGGTGGTCCTCGCCGCGGATCACGTGGGTGATCGCCATGTCGATGTCGTCGGCGACGACCGACATGTGGTAGGTGGGCGAGCCATCGGAGCGCAGGAGGATGAAGTCGTCGAGGGCGTCCGGCGGGAAGTCAATGTCGCCTCGCACCAGGTCGTGGAAGCGGATGTTCTCGTCCGGCATGCGGAAGCGGACGGCGAACGGTTGCCCGAGGGCGAGCCGGTTCTCGACCTCCCGCGGGTCGAGTTGCAGGCAGGTGCGCGGGTAGCGGAAGGCCTGCCCCTTCTTCTCCGCTTGGGCGCGTTGGGCGTCGAGCTCCGCGGGGGTGCAGAAGCAGCGGTAGGCGCGGCCGGCGGCGAGCAGCTCGGCGGCGTGCTCGCGGTGGCGCGGCAGCCGCTCGCTCTGCAGGAACGGGCCCTCGTCCCATTCGACGCCGATCCAGGCCAGAGCCTCCTGGATCTGGCAGGTCATCGCCTCGTCCGAGCGCTCGCGGTCGGTGTCCTCGATCCGCAGGACGAACGCTCCGCCCGCGTGCTGGCGCAGGAGATCGTTGTAGATCGCCGTGCGCACGCCGCCGACGTGGAGGTACCCGGTGGGGGAAGGCGCGAAGCGCACCCGCACCGGACCCTGGATCTCTGTGCCCATGATTTGCCCTACTTGATCCACACTGTCTTGACGTTGACGAACTCCCGGATGCCGACCTGGGAGAGCTCGCGGCCGTAGCCCGAGCTCTTGATGCCGCCGAAGGGCAAGCGGGGGTCGGACTTGACGGCGCCGTTGACGAAGACCGAGCCGGCCTCGATCTCCGCGGCCAGGTCGGCGCCGCGCGCCGGATCGGAGGTCCAGAGGCTGGCGCCGAGACCGAAGCGGGAGCGGTTGGCGAGCGCGATCGCTTGGGCGGCGTCCCGGGCGCGGACGACGGCGGCGACCGGACCGAAGGTCTCCTCGTCGAAGGCCGCCATCCCCGGCTCGACGCCCGCCAGCACGGTCGGCTCGTAGAACCAGCCGCGGCCGTCCCGCCGCCGGCCGCCGGTCAGGAGCCGCGCCCCGGCCGCCAGCGAGCGGCGGACCTGGTCGTCCAGGGTGTCGAGGAGGTCCGCGCGGGCCAGCGGTCCGACCGCGGTCCGGCGGTCGAGGGGATCGCCCACCGTAAGCGCCTCCATGCGCCGGATGAGCGCGTTCTCGAAGCGCTCGGCGACCTCCTCCACGACGATGAAGCGCTTAGCGGCGATGCAGCTCTGTCCCGAGTTCACGGTGCGGGCCTTCGCCGCCTGGTCGGCGACGGCGACGGGATCGGCGTCGCCCAGGACGATGAAAGCGTCCGAGCCGCCCAGCTCGAGCACCGTCTTCTTGAGCTGCCGGCCGGCCTCGGCCGCCACCTTCCGGCCCGCCGGCTCGCTGCCGGTCAGGGTGACGGCGCGGACCTGCTCGTGGGCGATGAGCTCGCGGGTGCGGGAGGAGGGGACGAGGAGCGTCGTCATCACCCCCGGCGGGCAGCCGGCCTGGCGGAAGATCTCCTCGATCGCCAGCGCGCAGCCCGGCACGTTCGAGGCATGCTTCAAGAGCGCCACGTTGCCGGCCATGAGGGCCGGGGCGGCGAAGCGGAAGAGCTGCCAGAACGGGAAGTTCCACGGCATGATGGCGAGCACCGGCCCCAGCGGCTCGTAGCGGATGAAGCTCCGCGAGGCATCGGTCTTGACCGTCTCCGGGGCCAGGAAGCCCTGCGCGTGCTCAGCGTAGAAGTCGCAGCCCCAGGCGCACTTGTCGACCTCCGCCTCGGCCGCCGCGATCGGCTTGCCCATCTCCTCCGTCATCAGGCGCGCGTAGGCGTCCCGCCCGCCGCGCAGGAGGGCGCCGACGCGGGAGAGGAGCGCCGCGCGCTCGGCGAAGGTGAAGTCGCGCCAGGAGGGGAAGGCGGCCGCCGCGCGCTCGATCCGTCTCGCGGCCTCCGCGCCGTCGTGCTCGGGGTAGTCGCGGAGCGGCTCTTCCGTCGCCGGGTTGATGGCCTGCATGCGGGGGATCCTCCTCAGACGATGGCGGAGAGGGAGGGATTCGAACCCTCGGTCCGGGTTTACCCCGAACAACTGCTTAGCAGGCAGCCCTGTTCGGCCACTCCAGCACCTCTCCCAGGTCCGGCAGGGGTTCATTCTAGAGGCGGCTACCCTGAGAGTCAAAAAGGCACCTCGCCGATCGTCGATCCTCCTATGTCCATTTCAGAAAATCTATCGTCGTTGACGCGGCTTTGCTTCCCGACCCCGCCTTGTCATACTCCGAAGTCCAGGAGCACATGGACGTCTCCGGCGTCAACCTCGTCATCCAGTGGGTCGGCTCGCTGGTGGTCCTCGGACTGCTGCTCTTCCTCACGCGGTCCTTCCGGCAGCGGTCCCTCTTCTACTGGGCGGTGGCCTGGTGCTGCCTGGTGCTGTCGCTCCTCGCCCTACAGGTCGCGTTTCGGGTCCCCGCGCTCCAGGGCGCCTGCCTGCCGCTGTACTACCTCGGGGAATACGCCTTCGGCTACCTGCTGCTGGCGGGCTGCCGCCACCTGGCGACCGGCCGCGCCCTGGACCGGGAAGCAGGGTGGCTTCTCCTCGCCGGGCTGGCGGTGGCGCTCCTCCTGCCGCGGCTGAGCAGCGATTTCAACGCGCAGTTCATCCCCCACGCGGCCATCCTGTCGGGCCTCTTTCTGGCGGGCTCTCGCGCCTTGAAGCCGGTGCGCGCCCGCCAGCGAGGCCCCGGCGTCAAGGTCATGAACGTCGCCCTGCTGGCGCTGGCCGTCGATTTCGGCCTCTACGTCCCCGTGTTCGCGGTGGCGGTCTGGCGCGGCTCGAACCGCCGCTTCCCCTACCTGGACTACAACTCGATCGTCGACCTCATCCTGGAAACCGTCCTCGCCTTCGGCATCGTCATGCTGATCACGGACGCCCTGCGGGAGGAGGCGGAGGAGGCCAACCTTCAGCTCAAGGACGCGCTCTCCCGGCTCGAGATGCTGGCGCGGACCGACCCGCTGACCAGCGCCCTGAACCGGCACGCGTTCGAAGCGCTCCTGGCCGGCGAAGTCGGCGGCCGCCGGGTCCCGGGCTCGGCGGCGATCGTCGACGTCGACAACCTGAAGGCCATCAACGACAGCCTCGGCCACGCGGCGGGCGACCTCGCCATCCGCGGCGTGGCCTCCGCCATCCGCTCGGTGATCCGCGCCGACGACGGGCTCTTCCGCCTGGGCGGCGACGAGTTCCTGGTGGTGATGCAAGGCCTGCCGGAGGCGGAGGCGCGGCGGCGCCTCGGCAGGCTCGACGCCGCGCTCCGCGATCACTGCTTCGGCGACCGCGAGATCCCCGTGAGCGTCTCCGTGGGAGTCGCCGAGTTCGGCGATGCCACCCGGCTCGAGCAGGCGCTCGAGACGGCGGATCGGCGGATGTACGCCGACAAGCAGTCGCGCCGGTGAGCGCTCCGTAGTCCTTTTTCCTACCTCCTTTTCCGCTCCGTTCCGATACCGGCCGTGGGTCGCCGACCGTACTCTGGCGGTGCGTTCGACGAAACGAGGTTCGCCATGACGACCCCTGCTCCGCTCCCCCAAGACGAGGCCGCGCGCCTCGCGGCGCTCCGCGCCTATAACGTCCTCGCCAGCCCGCCCGAGGCCCAGCTCGAGCTGCGGGCTTTGGCCGCCAAGCTCCGGGAGTCGGAAGCCCGCAACCACGAAAGCGAGGCGCGGGCGCAGTCGATCATCGATCACATGCTCTCGGGCCTGCTCACCGTCGACGAGGACCACCTCATCGAGTCGGTCAACCCGGCGGCGGCCGCGATCTTCGGCTACGACGGGGAGGAGCTCGTCGGCAGCCCGCTGTCGATGATCCTGCCGGAGCTCGGCGCCTCCTACGTTGAACAAACCGCGGCGCCCGGCAGCGAGCGCAAGGGCCGGCGCAAGAACGGGGAGATCTTCCGCCTCGAGCTGTCGCTCTGTCACTTCCAATATCGCGGCCGGCAGCTCCTGGCGGGAATCGTCCGCGACCTCTCGGAGCTCGACGAGGTCGACCGTCTCAAGCGCGAGCTGGTGTCGACCGTCAACCACGAGCTACGCACCCCCCTGACCTCGATCCGCGGCTCCCTCACCCTCATCGCCTCCGGGGTCCTGGGCGAGATCTCCGCCGAGGCTGGCGAGGTGATCGCGCTCGCCGAACGCAACTGCCTGCGCCTCATCGCGCTCACCAATGACATCCTCGACCTCGAACGGCTGGATGTCGGCAACCTGGAGATGAAGAGCGAGCCGGTGCCGGTCGCGCGGCTCCTCGAGCGCTCGTGCGAGGTGGTGCTGGGCATGGCGGCCGATCAGGGGATCGGCATCGAAACGCTGCCGACGCCCCTGGTGGCGTTGGGAGACGACGATCGTCTGTACCAGGTGATGGTCAACCTGCTGTCGAACGCCATCAAGTTCTCGCCCCGTGGCAGCCTCGTCACCCTCTCCGCTGTCGAGCGCCAGGGCCAGGCGGAGATCCGGGTCCAGGACCGAGGCCGCGGGATTTCACCCGCTTTTCACGCGGCGATCTTCGAGCGCTTCCAGCAGGTCGAGACCTCCGACGCGCGCGAGAAGGGGGGAACCGGGCTGGGCCTGGCCATCTGCAAGTCGATCGTCGCGAACCATGGCGGCACCATCGGCGTCGAAAGCTCCGAGGGTCTCGGCAGCACCTTCTGGTTCCGCATCCCGCTCGCCGCGGACGGGGAGCGCGCGGCCCCGGCGAACGCCAACCCGGGCCCCTTGGCCCAACCCTCCCGTTTCGGCCGCCGTACTGCGGTGGAGGCGCGATGAGACTGCTGCTGATCGACGACGACGACGACGTCCGCCGCATCGCCCGCCTGAGCCTCACGCGGATCGGCGCCATCGAGGTCGTGGACGCGGCCAGCGGTCAGGAGGGCGTCCGCAAGGCCTGGGAAGAGCGGCCCGACGCCATCCTGCTGGACGTCATGATGCCGGGCGAGGACGGGCCCGCCACGCTCGCCGCCCTGCGGGCCGACCCCGCGACCGCCGCCATCCCGGTCATCTTCCTGACCGCCAAGGCCATGACCTCCGAGGTGGAACGCCTGAAGCGGCTGGGGGCGGCGGGCGTGGTGACCAAACCGTTCAACCCCGTGACTCTGGCGCTCGAGATCCGCGCCATTCTGGAGGCAGGGTGATGGACGCATGGGACGAGGATCTGCAGGAGCTGCGAGGGGAGTTCGTGCAGTTCTCCCGCCTGCGGCTGGAGAAGATGGCGCAGCGGCTCGCCCGCTGCGGTGGCGCTGCCGCCGACCGGCAGGCGCTCGATGAGCTGCAGCGGGACTTCCACAGCTTCGCCGGCTCGGGGGCGACCTTCGGGCTGGCGCAGATCTCCCTCCGCGGCGTCGAAGGCGAACGCATCTGCACCGCCCTCTTCGCCCGCGGGACAGATCCGGACCGCGCCGAGATCGACCGCTTGCGGAGCCTGCTGGAGCTCCTCGCCGCGGACCTGCGGGCAGCGGACCTCACTGCGGCGGACCCTCCGGCGGAGCCGCTCGTCGCCCGGCGCGAGCAGGCCGTCCTCGTCGTCGAGACCGAGGGGCCGGTGCGCCGGCGGCTCGCCCACCTGCTGGACGAAGCGGGACTGACGAGCTCCTTCGTCGCTTCCCAGCGCGAGGCGCTGGCGAGCCTGGAGGAGGCGGCGCCGCTCGCCGTCGTCGCCGCGGCCGAGCTGCCGGACGGCTCGGGGTACGAGCTCGCCGAGGAGATCCGCGGCCGCTCCGGCGGCGACCACCCGATCATCCTCATCCTCGGCTCGCGGCGCGGCTTCCTCGACAAGGTGGAGGCCATCCGCTGCGGCGCCGATGGCTATTTCGAGAAGCGTACGGCGGTGGAGGACCTGGTGCGGCGGCTGCAGCGGCTGCTGGCGGAGCGCTCGGCGCCCGCCGGCCGCATCCTCGCAGTCGAGGACGACCCGCAGCAGGCCGCCGCCGTCCGCGCCATCCTCGAGAGCGGCGGCTTCGAGGTCCACGGCTGTGACGACCCGCGGCGCTTCGAGGAGGACCTGCTGGCGGTGCAGCCGGACCTGGTGCTGATGGACATCGTCCTGCCCGGCATCAGCGGCTACGAGCTCGCCCGCTTCGTGCGCCAGGGCGAGGGCCGGGCGACCCTGCCCGTCCTCTTCCTCACCACCGAGGGGCAGCTCGCGGCGCGGCTCGAGGCGGTGCGCGCCGGCGGCGACGACCATCTCGTCAAGCCGGTGCCGCCGGAGCTCCTGCTGTCGGCGGTCACCGCGCGCCTCAACGGCCTCCTGGAGCGCGACGGGCTGACGCGGCTCCTCACCCGGGCGGCCTTCCTCGAACGGGTAGAGGCCGCGCTGGCGGAGAAGCGCCGGGACCCGCGGCGCAGCATGGCCTGGGTGATGCTCGACCTCGACCGCTTCAAGTCGATCAACGACTCCCACGGTCACCCCGCGGGAGACCGCGTGCTGCAGGCGTTCGCCGATCTGCTCCGCCGCCGCCTGCGCCAGGTCGACACCGTCGGCCGCATCGGCGGCGAGGAGTTCGCCGTCCTCCTGGAGGACCTGAGCGCCTACGAGGTTCTCCGGCTGGTCGACCGGCTGCGGGAGGAGTTCCGCGCTCTCGCGCACCCGGCGACCGACGGCTCGACGAGCTTCTATGCCACCTTCAGCGCCGGCATCTCGCTCCTCTCGCCGGACGGCGGCGTGAACGAATGGCGGGAGGAGGCGGACCGGGCGCTCTATGCGGCCAAGGCCGCCGGCCGCGACCGCGTCAAGCTGGCGCCGCCGGCCGCGCGCCAGCCGGCGGTTCGAGTCCCCGAGCGGGACCTCCGGCCGGCGATGGTTGTTTAGATCCTCGCGGCGTAGGACAAACCATGACCGGTGGTCGAGGATTCCCCCGACAAGATGAGGAGTCATCAGGCTGATTGTGGCGGG
>DATNKQ010000369.1:0-9639 GCA_035603315.1 Thermoanaerobaculia bacterium | reverse complement strand
GAGGCCGGCCGCCATCCGCGACACGCGAGGGCCTTCGCCGGGACCGGGATCCCGCGCCAGCTCCGCCAGGTCGGGCGCCGTGCGCACGCTCTCCACGATGGGCGAACTATCGCACATTCGGAGCTCGGAAAGGAGGGGTGGAGGCCGTCCGCGACGGAGGCGCCCCGCGAGGCTTTACAAAGAAATTCGCATAAAGAGATGCGTCGAGGCCGAGACGCCGTTCGGCGGCCCGTTCGCCCGCACCCCGATCGCCGAGGCTAGTTCACCCAGCGGTCGATGAAACGGTTGATGACGCTCTTCGGGTAGCTGGCGGTGGGCGAGGGCAGGGCCTTTAAGAGCTTCTGCACCTGGGGCAGGGCGTCCGCGACGGCGACGACCGGGTTGGCGAGCCACAGCACCCGCTGCTTGCGGCTGACGACGACGAGGGCGGGCGGCGCCGGCGGCTGATTCTCGCCGGCCTCGCAGGTGACGCCGTAGCGGGCAGAGAAGTCGCGGTCATCGTGGAGCAGGGGGAAGAGGAGATGGCGCTCGACCTGCAGCTTCTTCAGGTTATCGAGCTTGGCGGGCGACACCGCCAGCACCCGCGTCCGCAGGCGGGCCAAGGCGTCGAGCGCGCCGTTCAAGGCGTCGAGGTCGCGGCCCGTGCGGTCGCTCTCGAGCTCGGCGAAGAAGTAGAGGACGAGGGCGTTCTGGATGATCTCGTCGCGCAGCATGAGGAGCGCGTTCTCGGTCGAGCTCAAGTCGAAGTTGGGGGCCTCGTCGCCGACGGTCAGGGGCGAGGTCGCGGAGGTCGTCGTCATCCGTTCCATCCTCGGTTGCAGTAGAAGAAGGGGGCCGGTCGTCAGGAGCCGGGCAGCAGGCTCGCCGGCAGATGCTTGCTGACGTCGAACCATATCACCACGAACATCAGCAGCAGGATGAGCACGAAGCCGACCTGGCTGACCACCTCTTTCAGGCGCAGCGAGAGGTCGCGGCGGATCAGCACTTCGATCAGCAGGATGAAGATCTGGCCGCCGTCCAGGATGGGGATGGGCATCAGGTTCAGGATGGCGATGCTGATGCTGATGAATCCCATCAGATGGAGCAGGAACTTGAAGCCGGTGCGCGCCGCGGCGCCGCTCTGGGCGGCGATCTCGACCGGCCCGGCGAAGGCCGCCCGGGCCGAGATCTCGCGGGTGAAGACCTTGCCGATCATGCGGAAGGTCTCCTGCACGATCTGCACGTTGTACTTCAGGCTCTCGATCAGCGCCCGCCGCGGCCCGTAGCGCTGGAAGAAGCCGATGCCGACGCCGATGCGGCCGTGGCCGTCCTGGTTCCGGGGCGTCACCGGCACGGTCAGGAGGACGGCGTCGCGCACCACCTGGATGTCGATCCGCTGGCCGGCCCGCTTGTCGACGTAGGCCACGAAGTCCTGGCTGTCGGCGATCGGCCGTCCGTCGACGGCGCGGATCTCGTCGCCGGTGCGGAAGCCGGCGGCGGCGGCCGGGCTATTGGGGAGGATCTCGGTGACCTGCGGGCGGATGCTGGGGTAGATGCCGGCCGAATCGCCCACCGCGTACTTGGGGTCGCGGACGGGGGTGACGGTGGCGTTGAAGCGGGTCGCGCCGCGCTCGACGACGAGCGCCACCGGCTGGCCCGGCGAGGTCAGGAGCGCGAATCCCAGGTCCTTCCAGCTCGTCACCGGTTCGCCCTTGGCGGCGACGATGCGGTCGCCGCGCTGGAGTCCCGCCTTGGCCGCCGACGACCCCGGCTCGACGGCGCCGACGACGGAAGGGATGCCGGGCAGGTTGGGGACCGCGATCCCCACCATGAAGAGGCCGGCGAAGAGGACGATGGCGAGGACGACGTTCATCAGCGGTCCGGCCAGGTAGACCAGCACCCGCTGCCAGCGCGGCTTGCTCACGAACTCGCGCGGATCGCCGGTCGCCTCCTCGGCGTTCTCCCCGCCCAGCCGCACGTAGCCGCCGAGCGGCAGCGCCGAGACGCGGTACTCGGTCTCGCCGCGGCGGAAGCCCCAGAGGCTCTTGCCGAACCCCAGCGAGAAGGTCAGGACCCGCACGCCGAACGCCTTGGCCATCATCAGGTGGCCGCTCTCGTGGACGAAGATGATGACGCCGAGAGCGAAGGCGAAGGCGAGGACGTTGGTGAGGATGTCGGTCATGGGGAGTTTGAGGCGCCGAAGGGGACAATTATACCGAACGCCTCCGGGCTTACAGAGATTCCAGGTGCAGGAGCCAGACCCCCAGGAGCATCATCGGGGCGGCGAAGAGCATGGCGTCGATGCGGTCGAGGAAGCCGCCGTGGCCGGGGAGCGAGTTCCCCGAGTCCTTGACGCCGGCGCCCCGCTTGATCATCGACTCGACGAGGTCGCCCAGCTGCGAGGCCACCGCCGTCGCTGCGGCGACCGCCAGGATCCCGGGATGGAGCCGCCCCAGCCGCCAGAGGCTCCACACCGCGGCGGAGCCGACGGCGGCGGCGAAGCCGGCGGCCGACCCTTCCCAGGTCTTCTTGGGGCTGATGGTGGGCGCCATTTTGTGCCGGCCCAGCCGCGAGCCGACGTAGTAGGCGGCGGTGTCGCCCAGCCAGACGATCGCCATCAGCAGGAAGACCAGCCAGGGATCGGCCTGCTGGAGCTGCGCGATGCTGGCGAGCGGCAGGGCGAGATAGGCGACGCCGAAGCCGAGGATGCCGAGGCCGGCGATCGATTCCTCGAGCGGCGTGCGGCTCAGGAGGAGGAGGCTGCCCAGGCCGAGGGAGAAGCCGGCGGCGACCGCCAGGAGCTCCAACCGGCCGAGCGCGTGGTCCGGACCCAGGGCGCGGAAAAGCCACCCAGCGGCGAGCGGCACGAGGAGCAGGAGGAGGCGCAGCGGGGCATGCGCGGCGCGCGGGCGGACGATGCCGATGTACTCCCAGGCGGCGAGCTCGACCAAGACCGCGATGAAGAGGAAGAAGCCGAGCGGCGGCAGCAGGAAGACGGCCGCCACGACGAGCGGCGCGCCGACGGCGGCGGTCAACACGCGCTGCATCGGCTGCCCGCTCGCGCCCGGCCTAGCTCTGGCGCCGGCCCGAGGCGAAGAGGTCTTCCTCTTCCGCCGCCTCCGCCGCCTCCGCCGCCTCCGGCAGGACGCCGCCGTAGCGCCGGTCGCGGCCCTGGTAGGCGAGGATCGCCTCGTAGAGGTCGCGGCGCCGGAAGTCGGGCCACAGGGTGCGCGTCACCCAGATCTCGGCGTAGGCGATCTGCCAGAGGAGGAAGTTGCTGACCCGCAGCTCGCCCGAGGTGCGGATCATGAGGTCGGGATCGGGCTGGCCCGAGGTGTAGAGGTAGCGGCCGATGGTCTCCTCGTCGATGTCCGCCCGCTTGCCCGCCGCCCAGTCCGAGACGATGCGCCGGCAGGCGTCGACGATCTCGCAGCGCCCCGAGTAGTTGAGGGCGATGTTGAAGCTCATCCCGCCGCAATCGCGGGTGGCGTCGAGGGTGCGGCGGAGCTCGCGGACGACCGTGGGGTCGAGCTCTTCCCAACGGCCGAGGACCTGGAAGCGGATGCCGTTCTCGACCAGGTTGTCCCGCTCCTTGCGGACGTACTCCTTGAGCAGGTTCATCAGCGTCCAGATCTCGATCCGCGGGCGCTTCCAGTTCTCGACCGAGAAGGCGTAGAGGGTGAGAGCGTCGAGCTCGAGCTCGGCGGCCGCCTCGACGGTGTCGCGCACGGCGGCGACGCCGGCGCGATGGCCTTCGGCCCGCGGCAGGCTCCGCGCCTTCGCCCAGCGGCCGTTGCCGTCCATGATGATCGCCACGTGACGCGGCAGCCGCCGCAGGTCCAGACGGCGGACGAGCAGCTCCTCGGGGGTCCCCGGCGCGGCGAGCTTGGCGGGATCGATCATCGCAGAGGCCCGTAAGTTACCATAGAGACCGGCTCCCACTCCGGCGGGTAGATCACCCGCTCAAGGGTGAGGCCGTGGGCCGGCGCGGTGACCCCGGCCTCGCCGCGGCGGCCTCCCGCCAGGAGGGCGGCGAGCTCCTCCGGCGACCGCCGGCCCATCCCAACCTCGACCAGCGTTCCCACGAGAGCACGAACCATGCCGCGCAGGAAGCCGTCGCCGACGACGTGGAACCGCAGCTCCTCGCCCATCTCGCTCCAGCCGGCGGCGAGCACCCGGCGCCAGGGCTGCCGGTGACCGCCGCCGGCGAGAGCGAAGGCCGAGAAGTCGTGGCGGCCGGGCAGGCTGTCGGAAGCCCGCGCCATGCCCTCGGGGTCGATCCGCGGGCTGACCCGCCAGGCGAAGGGAGCGTCCAGGGGAGAGAGCACGGCGGCACGGGCGAGGCGGTAGCTGTACTCCTTCGCCCGCGCGTGCTTGCGGGCGTGGAACCCCGGCGGCATGGCGGCGGCGGCGAGGACCCGCACGTCCGCCGGCAGGCGATGGTTGACGCCGTGCACGAGCGCCCGCGGCGGGATCTCGGCGGCGAGCTCCAGGTGCGCCGCCTGCCCGCGGGCGTGCACCCCGGCGTCGGTGCGGCTGGCCCCCACCACCCGCACCGCCGTCCCCGCCGGCAGCAGGGCGGAGATCGCCTCCTCGAGGACCTGCTGGACGGCGAGGGCGTTCGCCTGCCGCTGCCAGCCGGCATAGGCGTCCCCCCGGTAGGAGACGATCAGGCGATAGACCATGGCCGGCGCCGCCGGGTTGCCAGGAGGAGGACGAAAAAAGGCACCCAGATGGCGAGGTAGACCCAGGGGAGCAGCGGGACCCCCAGCGCTCTCGGGATATAGGAAAGGCAGAGCAGGCCCGAGAGGGCGAGCCAGGCGGGATGGCGGGCGAGGGCGGCCCAGGGCAGCACCCACAGCAGATACCAGGGATAGACCGTGGCCGACAGCAGCAGCAGCCAGCCGAAGAGGCGGCCGGTGCCCGCCGCCGCGTCCCGCTCGCGCAGCGAGAGAGCGACGGCCGTCACGGCGCCCCCCGCCAGCAGGAGCTTGGCCAGCAGCTGCGGATAGAGGTAGGGATAGAGCCAGTTCCACCGGTAGTATTCGCCCGACCACCGCTTGTAGGCGTCCAGCCGGCGGGCCAGCGCCGGCGCCAGGCCGATGGCGTCGAGCAGCCGCCAGAGCGGCTCGAAGAGCGGCCCGTTGAACTCCCAACGGATCCCGAAGGTTGCGAGGCCCGGCGGCGGCCCGCCGGTTGCATGAAAGACGGGGAGGAAGGCCGCGAGGAGGAGGCCGAGGGCAGCGCCCAGGAAGAGGAGAGGACGGCCGCTACGGCGGCTCCACAGCGGGAAGGAGGCGAGCGGGATCAGCTTGGCGAGCGTTCCCGCCGCCGCGAAAGCTGCGGCGCCGAGGACCCTGCCAGCAGCCGGGCGCGCCGATTTCGCATCCTCGCGGGGCAACAGCAGGAGGACGGCGGCCAGCGACGCCGCCACCCCGATGGCGTCGACGTGGCCCATGCCGGCGACCTCCAAAGTGACCAGCGGATTCCAGGCGTACCAGACGGCGCGCCCAGGAGGGACGCGCAGGCGCCGGGCGAGACGGAGGAGGAGGGCGCAGGCCGCCAGATCGGCCCCCAGCGCCAGGGTCTTCCAGGCGAGGATGGGAAAAGGCAGGCGAGCCGCTATACTGAACGCGGCAATCGCGAGGGGGGGATAGACCGTGGGCACGTCGCGGTGGGGGAGGTTTTGCCAGTTCCCGTCGCGAAGAGGGGCGAGCTCTGCGGCCTGGGGAGGAAGAGCGTAGGGGTTCCGGCCGGCCGCCGCCACCTTGCCGTCCCAGAGGTATCGCAGCACGTCGTCGGAGAGGGTGAGCGGCAGCGGCAGGAGGCAGAGCCGGAGCAGCAGGGCTCCCAGGAGGATCGCCCCGTCCGGCCGTCCCGGCGCTCCCCTCCCCGCCGTTTCATCCCCGGCACCGGCCGCTTCGAGCCGGCGCGCCGCCGTGGGAAGGTAGAGAAAGGCGGCTCCCAGGAGGAGCAGCGCGAGGACGAGATGATGAACGAGATCGAAGACGGCGAGGAGCGCCAGGTGGAGGGCCAGGAGCGGCGCCAGGACCGCGGCCTGGCTTCGCCATCGGCTCGTCCAGGGGCTCGGTGCGCCAGCCGCCCGGGAGGCGGGCGGTGACGATGAGCTCTCCGGCGGCGTCGGCGCTCCTGGCAATCTACTATCTCATCCTGGCGGTGCTCGCCTTCTACGGCATCCACCGCCTGGCGCTGGTGGTGCTCTACCTCCGCACGCGGCACCGGATCGCCGTCCGGCCCGCCGATCCGGCGGAATGGCCCCGGGTGACGGTGCAGCTGCCACTCTACAACGAGATGTACGTGGCGGCGCGGCTCATCGAGGCGGTCTGCCGGCTCGACTATCCGCTCGACCGCCTGGAGATCCAGGTCCTCGACGACTCGACCGACGAGACCACCGCCATCGTCGCCGAGCTGGTCGCCGACCAACAACGGCGCGGCTTCGACATCCAGCACCTCCACCGCAGCGACCGCCGCGGCTTCAAGGCCGGCGCTCTCGCCGCCGGCCTCGAGCGGGCGAAGGGCGACCTCTTGGCCGTCTTCGACGCCGACTTCGTCCCCCAGGAAGACTTCCTGCGCGTCGCCGTCCCCTTCTTCGCCGATCCTCAGCTCGGCATGGTGCAGGGGAGCTGGTCGCACATCAACCGCGCCTACTCGCTCCTGACCCGCGTCGAGGCCATCCTCCTGGACGGCCACTTCTTGATCGAGCACACGGCGCGGCACCGCAGCGGCTGTTTCTTCAACTTCAACGGCACGGCGGGGGTCTGGCGGCGCCAGGCCATCGAGACCTCGGGCGGCTGGGAGCACGACACCCTGACCGAGGACCTCGACCTCTCCTACCGCGCCCAGCTCGGCGGCTGGAGCTTCCTCTACCTGCCGGAGCTGGCGGTGCCCTCGGAGCTGCCGGTCGACATCAACGGCTTCAAGAGCCAGCAGTACCGGTGGGCCAAGGGCTCGATCCAAACCGGCCGCAAGCTCCTGCCCCGCATCCTCAAGGCCGACCTCCCCTTCAAGGTGAAGTTCGAGGCCTTCGTGCACCTGACCAACAACTCGAGCTACCTGCTGACGGTCTTGATCGCGCTCCTCATCTTCCCGGCGATGATCCTGCGCGTCGGCACGGGAGTGCGCGCTCTCCTCCTCATCGACCTGCCGCTCTTCCTCGGGGCGACCGTCTCGGTGCTCCTCTTCTACCTCACCAGCCAGGTGGCGGGCGGCCGCGGGTGGCGCAGCGCGCTGCGCTACCTGCCGGCGGTGATGGCGGTCGGCATCGGTCTCTCGATCAACAACAGCCGGGCCGTGCTATCGGGCCTGGCGCACCGCGGCGGCACCTTCCACCGCACCCCGAAGTACCGCATCGAGCGGCGCGGGCAGGACTGGCTCTCCAAACGCTACCGCGCCGGCGCCGACGTCTCCTGCCTGGTCGAGGGGGCGCTCGCCCTCTACTTCACCGCCACCTGCATCTATGCCTGGCAGCTCGGCATGTGGATGTCGCTCCCCTTCCTCTACCTCTTCGTCCAGGGCTATGCCTACATGTTCCTGCTCTCGGTCCTCCCCATCCTCGGCCGCGGCTCCGCCGCCACCCTGCCGGTGGCGCCGCAGCCCCAGGGATAGCGGACGCGCCGGCCGCTGACGCGGTCGATGGCGGTGGACTAAGATGGCGGTCATGGCGTCGCTGGAACGGTCGGAGACCCGGGTCGGCTTGCGGCCGGCGAACCCGCGGGACGCCGACCTCCTGCGCCAGTGGCGGTCGGAGCCCAGCGTTCGCCGCTACCAGCCGCTCAACGAGCTGCCGACGGCGCAGCTCCGCGCCGACGTGGCGAGCCAGCGGATCGCCGACCTCTACCGCGGCCGGGGCGAGAAGTTCCAGTGGATCGTGACCATGGAAGGCGAGCCGGCCGGCTGGATCACCCTGGTGGTCAGCAACTGGGAGCACGGGCTGGCGGAGGTGGGCTACGCCCTCACCTCCTACTATCAGAGCCGCGGCCTGATGACCGACGCCCTGGGGCAGCTCCTGGCCGACCTCTTCGCCAACACCCTCCTCGAGCGCGTCGAGGCCCGCTGCGCCATCGAGAACACCGGCTCGCGGCGGGTCCTCGAGAAGAACGGCTTCTCCCGCGAAGGGCTCCTCCGCGGCTACTTCAAGCTCCGCGGACGCCGCGTCGACAACTACCTCTACGCCATCTTGCGCGAGGACTACTTCGCGCACCGCGAGCGGTAGCGGCCTACAACAGCTCCAGGTTGGCGAAGCGGGCGACCAGCTTGCGCTTGCCGTTGCGCTCGAAGAAGACGGTGATCTTGGCGTCCTCGCCCTGGCCGTCGAGCTCCAGCACCACTCCCTGGCCGAGGGTCGGATGGCGGACGCGGCTCCCCCGCTTGAGCGGGCGGCGCGGCATCTCGGGAAAATCGTCGACGTCGCGGACCACCGTCCTCTCCTGCCGCCCCGGGTAGGGAGCCGGAGAGGCCCGTTCTCGCGGTGCGAAGGTCGCCTGAGCCGCCGCTGCGGCGCGCTCGCGGCCGAAGAAGGCGTAGACGTCCTGGCTCCCCGGGCGGGGCCGCTCGACGGCACGCTCGGTGAAGAGGCCGGCGCTGCGCGACACCGAGAGCAGCTGCGGCGGGATCTCCGCCAGAAAGGGGGATTCCGCCTGATCCTGGTAGCGGCCGGCGATCCGCCGCCGCCGGCAGCAGGTGAGGAAGAGGCGCTCGCGGGCGCGGGTCATGCCGACGTAGAGGAGGCGCCGCTCCTCCTCGACGTCCTCGCGCGCCCCCTGGGAGTTGAAGTGCGGCAGGAGGCCGTCCTCCAGGCCCGCCACCATCACCGCCTTGAACTCCAGGCCCTTGGCGCTGTGCAGCGTCATCAGCGAGACGCCGCGGTCGTCGCGCAGGCTGTCGAGATCGTTGACCAGCGCGATGTGGTCGAGGAAGCCGGTCAACAGGTCGTCCTCGCCGCTGTTGACGCTCTGGGCCTCGGTGAACTCCTGGGCGGCGGAGAGGAACTCGCGGATGTTCTCGAGCCGCGCCACGTCCTCGGCGTCGTCCTGGCGATAGAGGTCGGCGTAGCCGGTCGCCGCCAGCAGGCGATCCAAGAGGGCGGGAAGCGGCAGGTCCTGGGCGTCCCGCTGCAGCCCCACGATCAGGTCCCGGAACTTGCGGAGCGCGATGGCGCTGCGGCTCGGCAGGCCGCCCAGCTGATCGAGGTAGAGGACGTCCCACAGCGGTTGGCCGAGCTCGACGGCCTGCGTCTGCAGGAGGTCGAGAGTCGACTTGCCGATGCCGCGCGGCGGCTGGTTGAAGATGCGCGAGAGCGAGAAGCCGTCGCGCGGGTTGCGCAGTACCCGCAGATAGGCCACCAGGTCCTTGATTTCCGCGCGATCGTAGAAACGGACGCCGCCGACCAGGGTGTAGAAGACCTCCCGCTTCAGGAGCTCCTCCTCGATCGCCCGGGTCTGCGCGTTGGTGCGCACGAGGATCGCCATCTCCCCGAGCTGGTAGCGGCTCCGCATCGCCTGCAGGGTGTCGACGATCCAGCGCGCCTCCTCGACCTCGTCGGTGGCCTTGTAGAGCTCGACCAGCGCCCCCGCCCCGGTCTCCGTCCACAGGCGCTTGCCGCGGCGGTGGACATTGTGGGCGACGAGGGCGCCGGAGGCG
>DATNKQ010000357.1:0-16831 GCA_035603315.1 Thermoanaerobaculia bacterium | reverse complement strand
CCCCGCCGTCGCCCTGGTGTCGGGCTCGGGGCTCGCCGTCGACCTCCCCGGCCGGGTCCACGGACCGGTCGGGCTCGACTGCTTCCTCCCCTTCCCGCTCCACCCCGTCGCCGGGCATCCGCACGCGGTCGAGGTCCTGCTGCCGCGGCCGGATCGGCCGGTGCTCTACCAGCGCGGCCGGCTCCATTCCTACCAGGGCTACAGCGCCCACGAAGCCGTCTTCCCCGTGCGCCTCGCCGCCCTCCTGGGGGCGCGCGTCCTCGTCCTCACCAACGCCGCCGGCGGGTTGCGTCCGGACTTCGCCGCCGGGGCGCTCCTGGCGATCCGCGACCAGCTCAACCTGACCGGCCTGAACCCGCTGCGCGGCCAGCTCCCCCCCGAGTGGGGGCCGCGCTTCCCCGACATGAGCCAGGCTTTCGACCCGCGCCTCCTGGCGCTCGCCGCGTCGCTCGCCGCCGAGCTCGGGATCCCGCTGTCGGAGGGGATCTACGCCGGGGTCGCGGGGCCCAGCTACGAGACCCCCGCGGAGGTGCGGATGCTCGCCGCCCTGGGCGGCGACGTGACGGGGATGTCGACGGTCCTGGAGGTGATCGCCGCCCGCCAGATGGGGATGCGCTGCCTGGCGCTGTCGCTGGTCGCCAACGCCGCTGCGGGAGTCGGCGCGGCGGCCATCGATCACGGCCAGGTGCTCGCCGCCGGTCGCGCCGCGGCAGCCTCGCTCACCCGCCTGCTGTCGGCGCTACTCGACCATCCCGATCTGCTCTGAGAGCCGCTTCAGGCAAGCGTGCCGCCGGGGACTCGGCGGCTCAGGAAGGGCTTGTGGGCGAGCAGCCAGAGGCCGGAATAGTCGCGCATGAGCCGCATGCGCAGGAGCTGGACCTGGCGCCCCTCGGCCACCTCGCCGGCGAGCTGGAGCTCGTGCAGGACGTGATTGAAGCGCCAGAGGTAGGCGTCGGCGGTGCTGGCGGTGAGCCGCGCGCGGCCGTAGATCGGCGCCTCGCCGGTCGCCGAGGTCTCGTCGAGGATGCCGGTGATCTCCTGCGCCTCCTCGTTCAGGCGCATCCGCAGCGCCGCCGCCTCGAGGAGGAACTGCTCGAGCTCGCGGTCGCAGTCCTCGGCGCCGAAGAGGCGGCGGTAGGCCAGCACCTCGCGCGCCTCGAGGCGGAGGGGGAAGACGGCGGGGGTGAGGACGACGCTGTCGGGCCGCAAGTCGGGGTTGACCTCGCGGATGGCGTCCACGAGCTGGCGGTAGTGCTCGCCCAGGAGGTCCTCGCGCTCGGTCAATGGCGCCTGTGCGGCGAGGGCGGCCCGCTGCTCGCCGGTGTCGCCCAGACGCAGCGGGCCGGTGGACACCGCCGACCCCGACCGCGCCTCGTTCAGGCGCGGCAGGAGCGAACGCACGCGCTGGCGGATCTGCGCGATGTCGTCGAGCTTGAACTCGTCCTTCTGGAGCTGCTGCTCGAAGCGCTCGACCTCCTGGCGGAAGAGGGAGAGCTCGCCGTCGAGCTGGCCGTCGACGGGCACCTCGCGCTCGAGCTCGAAGACCCGCTGGTACTCGGCCACGATCCGCCGCTCTTCCTGGCGGTAGAGCTTGCGGACCTTGCCCTTGATCGCCAGGTTGGTCTCCTGCACGGCGAGCGCCACGCCAGGCTCGAAGAAGAGGTTCCCCAGCCCGTGCTTGAAATCCCGGTAGCGGCGGATGAGTCCGCCCTCGTTGAGCTCGTCCAGGGTCTCGATGCGCTCCAGCTCGGCGCGGATGCCGTCGATGGCGCCGCGGCGCTCGGCCAGCACCTGCGGCTGCGCGACGTCGGCGCCCAGGAGCGACCAAAGAGCGGTGAAGATCTCCATCAGGCCGCGGGCGTCGCGCAGGCCGGGGGCGTTCGTCTGGTCCAAGTCTTCCGCCGACAGGCGGGTGAGCAGGAAGTCGACCTTGTCGATGCGGTCGGCCAGCCAGATCTCGCCGTGCTGCGCATAGACGTAGAACTTGACGAGCTGGACGAGGATCTTCTCGTCGTAGTTCTTGACCCGGCGGAAGAACTGGCGGAGGGCGTAGGGAGCGACCCGGCTGTCCTCCTCCTCCAGCGCCCAGATCAGCTCGCCCAAGCGGCGGTCCAGCAGCTCGAGCTTGGAGCGCAGGCGCTCGATGTCCTGGGCGTTCAGGCTCTGCGAGATCTCCTTGAGCTCGGTGTAGAGGGCCTGGAAGTCGTCGGAATGGCCGCCCGAGGGGCGCTCGAGGACGCTCTTCTCCAGGCTCTGGATGAACTGGTGGAAGGTCCAGGCCGCGCGGAAACGGTGGGAGATGTCCGCGTAGCGGCGATGGAGGACGCTCAGTTCCTGAACCGTCGACATAAGGGTACCAACTCGGTAGAGAATAGTACGCTATGCGCGCCGGGAACGGGAATGTGCGGGTCCTCATCTCCCGCCGTGAGCTCGACCTCCGGGTGAGCGAGCTGGCGGCGGAGATCGACCGCGACTACGGGCGGGAGAAGGCGGAGCGCCCGGCGAGCGGGGAGGGCGATGGCCCCGATGGCGACCCGCTCGTCTGCGTCGGCGTGCTCAAGGGCTCGGTCTTCTTCCTCGCCGACCTCTTGAAGCAGCTGACGATCCCCCTGGCCGTCGACTTCCTCCAGGCGGCGAGCTACGGCGCCGGAATCCGCCCCGGCGAGCTCCGCATCCGCAAGGACATCGACCTCGAGATCGGCGGCCGGGACGTGCTGCTGATCGAGGACATCGTCGACACCGGCCGGACAGTGAGCGCCATTCTCGCGCTGCTGCGCTGCCGCGGCGCCCGGAGCGTCCGGCTCTGCGCTCTCCTCGACAAGCAGGCGGCCCGCCAGGTCGAGGTCGAGATCGACTACCGCGGCTTCGAGATCCCCGACCATTTCGTCGTCGGCTACGGGCTGGACGTCGGCGAACGGTTCCGCAACCTGCCCTACATCGGCGTCTGGAAGCCGGCGGCGCCCGCCTCATAGCTCTCAGTCTTTCCTACTTTCAATTTTCCCATCCGAAAGGAGATCGACGATGGACTTTCATCACACGGACGGCGCGCCGCGCGCCATCGGCCCCTACTCGCAGGCCGTCTCCGCCGACGGCTGGCTCTACACCTCCGGCCAGGTAGGCCTCGATCCGGCGAGCGGCGAGCTCGTCGCCGGCGGCTTCGCGGCCCAGGCCCGCCGCGTCTTCGAGAACCTCCGCCAGGTCCTGGCCAGCGCCGGCTGCGGCTTCACGGATGTTGTCAAGGCGACCGTCTACGTCGCCGACCTGGCCGACTTCCCGCAGCTCAACCAGATCTACGCCGAGGCCATGGGCGACCACCGTCCCGCCCGCTCGACCGTCCAGGTCGCGGCGCTGCCGAAGGGAGCGCTGGTGGAGATCGACCTGATCGCCCGGCTGCGCTAGGCGAGCGCGCCGGCCATCCGCCGCAGCCGCTCGATGGCTTCGAGGATGCGCGGCCGGGGAGCGTCGCGATGGGTCACCATCCGCGCCAGGTCGCGGCTCACCGGGCTGGCGAGGACGCCATGCTCCTTGAGCCGGGCGAGGAAGGCGGCAGTCAGCCCCTCGGGGGGCGTGGCGCCGCCGAAGAGCTCCGGGGTGAGGCGGAAGATGAGGATGTTGGTGCGCACCTTCGCCGGGTCGAGGACGATGCCGGGCAGCTCGGCCACGGCGCGCGCCAAGAGAGCCGCGTTCGCTTGGTCCTCGGGAAGCCGCGCCGGCCCCTGGCGCAGGGCAACCAGGCCGGCGGCGGCGATCACCCCCACCTGGCGCATGCCGCCGCCGAACATCTTGCGCACCCGGCGCGCCTCGGCGATGAAGTCGCCGCCGCCGCAGAGGAGCGATCCCACCGGCGCGCCCAGACCCTTCGAGAGACAGAACTGTACGGATTCGAAGCCGGCGGTCAAGGCCGCGGGGGTGGTGCCCAGCGCGGCGGCGGCGTTCCACACCCGAGCGCCGTCGAAGTGGACCGGCAGGCGGTGGCGGCGGGCGACCGCGAGAACGGCCTCGAGGTGCCCCCGCTCGTAGACCGTGCCGCCGGCGAAGTTGTGGCTGTTCTCGACCGCGATGAGGCCGGTGCGCGCCCGGTAGCTGACCGGCGGGACGACGAGCGCCTCGACCGCCGCCGGGTCGAGAAGACCGTCGTCGGCCGCGATCACCCGCGGCAGCAGCCCGGAGAGGGCGGCCATGGCGCCCATCTCGAAGTGGACGATGTGGCTTCTGGCCTCGCAGATCACCTCGCTCCCCGGCCGGGCCAGGAGGTGGAGGGCGATCTGGTTGCCCATCGTCCCCGAGGGGACGAAGAGCGCCGCCGCCGTCCCCATCGCCGCCGCCGCCTCCTCCTGCAGCGTGAGGACGGTGGGGTCCTCGCCGAAGACATCGTCGCCCACCTCGGCCTCGGCCATGGCGCGCCGCATCTCGGCGTCCGGACGGGTGACAGTGTCGGACCGCAGGTCGATGAGGTCGGTCGTCATGATCGCCTCGGGCTCAGAAGCCGAACCCCACCCGCACCGCTCCCTGCACCACCTCGCCCCGCTCCACCTCGACGGTGATCTTGGGGAGGAGGAGGTTCAAGGTGAGGCCGGCATAGGCGATGCCGCGGTCGCTGCTGTCGGAGAGCTCGGAGGCGCTGCCGCGGAGCCTGCCGCGGCTGTGGACGATGCCGACCCCGACGTAGGGGGTGAGGACCGTGAAGCCCTTGGAGAGGAGGAGCTCGGCGCCGTACTGGCTCAGGTCGTAGGCACGGGCGTTCAGCGTGCGGCTGCCGGTCAAGCGGATCGACAGCGCCGGCGCCACCAGGCCTCCCGAGGCGATGGCGTACTGGAGCTCGGCCGAGAGCAGCCGCACGTCGCCGCCGAGCGTCGCCCCGTAGGAGGCGCCGAGGTCGAAGCCGCCGGGCAGGCCTTTCCTGACCCCTACCCGGTCGACGGAGAGGAATCCGCCGGTGAGCGAGCCCTTGACGACGGTGTTGGCGAAGGGCTGGTTGTCGAACCCCGAGTCGTAGGTGGCATCGGCCCAGACCTCGAAGCCGACGAGGCCGAGCGGCGCCGCCCCGTGGCGCGGATAGAAGTAGGCGTCGGCGCTGAAGCGGCGGTCGAAGGCATGGAAGTCCGCCGCCGGGGCGTCGCCGTTGACCTCCCAGGCCGCGGCGGGCGCCGCCGCCAGCGCCAGGAAGAGGAGGACGAGGCCACCTCGGTTGCCGTTTCTCCGTGTCTCCATCTTCCAGCGCCTCCTCTCAGGTAAGTCCGCTCATTATCCCTCCCCCGCCACGTACTCCGCGAGCAGATCGGCCACCAGCGTCGAGGCGCCAGTTGCCGCCTGCTCCTTTACCAGCCCGCGCGCCAGCGGATCGAGCCAGGCGAGGACCGCCAGATTCCCTTCGCGGGCGAGGCCGGCGAGGTCGTAGGGAGTGCGGTCCGCCTGGCGCGCGGCGGCGTAGAGCGCCTGCCCCTGCCCCGCCGGCCGGCCGAGCCGCAGCCAGAGCTCGGCGGCCAGCGCCAGGGCGCCGGCGAGCCTCAGGTTGGCGGTCCGCAACGCCGTCGCCGCGGGCAGCGGGCGCGGGAGGAAGGGCGCCAGGGCGTGGCGGTGAGCGACCCGCGCGAACGCCCTTTCCGCCGGCTCGGCAGGCTCGCGGTGGAAGAGGGCCTCGAAGACGTCCTCGCCCCCCCACTCCAGGAGGCGCCGGCGGTCGGCGGGATCGAGCCGCGGCGTCAGCGCCTGCGCACAGGTCGCCCCGGCGGTCGCCAACCGCGCGCAGCCGGCCTCCCAGAGCCCGGGATCGTCGGTCAATCCCGGTACCAGCGGCCAGGCCGCGGCGGCGCCGGCCGGCCAGCGGGAGAAGCGGTCGAGGTCGCGCGCCACGAGGGCGGCGAGGAGATCGACGACGAGCACGGCGCCCGTCTCCGGGATGCCGGCGGGAGGCTCCTCGCCGGCCGCCGTTTGCAGCAGCACCGGGGTGCCGGCGGCGAGGCGGGCGCGGGCGAGCTCCTCCCGCCCGCCGGCCCGTTCGGGCGGTACGGGAGGCAGGTAGAGCAGATCGTCGAGGGGGTCGGGGCCGAGGTCGGGAACGCCTGCCTCGGCGCGGAAGCGCCACTCGCCCAGCCGCCCGCGGGCGAGGTCGATCCAGGGCTCGGTCGGACCCGGCCACTCGCGGGGCGCGTAGCGGATCCAGAAGTGCCCGGGCTCGGGGAGCTGGGCCGCGGGCCGCGCTCCCACGGCCGTCCGGCTCACGCCCCGCCGCCGGTCCCGCCCACCAGGCCTCGCGAGGCGAGGGCCTGGTGCACGTACTTGGCAAGCACGTCGACCTCGAGGTTGACGCGGTCGCCCGGACGGAGATCGGCGAGAGTCGTCACCTCCAGAGTGTGGGGGATGAGCGCGACCTCGAAGCGATCGGGCAGGCGCGCCGACAGGGTGAGGCTGACTCCGTCGACGGTGATCGATCCCTTCTCCACCAGGAACGGCGCCAGCTCCGCGGGAATCGAGAAAGCGAGCACCCGGTGCTCGGCAAGGTCGCGGCGGCCGACCACCTCCGCCGTGCCGTCGACGTGCCCCTGCACCATGTGCCCGCCCAGCGGATCGCCCATGCGGAGGGCCGGCTCGAGGTTCACCGGGTCCCCCCCCCGGAGGCCCCCGAGGGTGGTGCGCGCCAGCGTCTCGGGAGAGAGCTCGACGAGCGACCGGCACCCTCCCTCCCAGGGGGAGAGGTCGACGACGGTGAGGCAGACGCCGGAGACGGCCAGGCTCGCCCCCAGGCCCAGCCGCTCGGCGAGGCCGGCGCTATGAGCGAGGGCCAGCCGCACTCCCCCCTGCCCCGAGGGCTGGGGGTCGGCGAGGAGGCGGCCGCGCTCGACGATGAGGCCGGTGAACATAGGAAGCGAAGCCTACCGCGATCCAGGTTACAGAATCCGCGCCAGAGTTTCCGCCAGGTAACCCTCACGGTAGGCGGTGAGCACGACATCGCCGCCGCGGCGGTGGGCGGTGAGGTTCTCCAGGCGCGGGGCGGCGGCGAGAGCGGACGAGCCCTCGCCGCCCAGCGGTCCGGGGGCGGTGCGGCCGCCGATGAGGAGGGGGGCGCAGTCGGCGGCGATGCGGTCGTAGAGGCCGCTGGCGACGAAGCTGGCCAGCGCCTCTCCGCCACCTTCGACGAGCACGCTCTGCAGGCCGCGTCCGAAGAGGTCGGCGAGGACGGCCTGCGGCTCGACCGCGGGGAGCACGACGACCGCCGCCCCCCGGGCTTCGAGCGCGCGGCGGCGCTCCGGGTCGCGGGACTCGGTGTAGAGGACGACGGGATCGGCCGCGGTGAAGAGCCGCGCCTCGAGCGGCGTGCGCAGGCGGCGGTCCATCACCACCCGCGTGCCGGGCCGGCCCGCCAGCCCTAAGCGGCGGTTGAGGAGCGGGTCGTCGGCGAGCACCGTGCCGACTCCCGCCAGGGTGGCGTCGTGCTCCTCGCGAAGGGCGAGGGCCCAACGGCGGCCCGCCCGCCCCGAGATCCACTGGCTTTCGCCGCCAGCGGTGGCGATGCGGCCGTCCAGGCTCATCGCCCACTTGAGGGTCACCGCCGGCCGGCCGAGGGTCGCAGCCACCAGGAAGGGGACGTTCAAGAGCGCCGCCCGCGCCGCCAGAAGACCTACCTCGACCTCCACTCCGGCAGTCCGGAGCCGCTCGAAGCCGCGCCCGGAGACGCGGGGATCGGGGTCGCGGTGACAGGCCACCACTCTCCGAACGCCGGCGGCGAGGAGGGCGTCGGCGCAGGGCGGAGTGCGTCCGAAGTGGGCGCAGGGCTCCAGGGTGACGTAGAGGGTGGCGCCGCGGGCGCGCTCGCCGGCCTCGGCGAGCGCCGCGACCTCGGCGTGCGGGCCGCCCACTTGGCGGTGCCAACCGCTGCCGACGATCTCGCCATCGCGCACGAGGACGGCGCCGACCCTGGGGTTGGGCGACGTGCGATAGCGGCCCCGGGCGGCGAGCGCCAGCGCTCGCGCCAGGAAGCGCTCGGCTTGCCGGTCAGCCGAGGAGGGCAGTGGCGAACTCCCGCGGCCGGAACTCCACCAGGTCGTCGGCCGTCTCGCCCACCCCCAGGAAGAGGACCGGCAACTTGAGCTCGCGGGCCACCGCCACCGCCATGCCGCCCTTGGCGGTGCCGTCCAGCTTGGCCAGCAGCACGCCGTCGACCGGCACCACCTGGGTGAACGTCCGGGCCTGCGCCAGGGCGTTCTGGCCGGTGGTGGCGTCGAGGACGAGGATCGTTCGCCGCTGCCAGCCCTGGGCCTCGCGGTCGATGACGCGGCCGATCTTGGCGAGCTCGGACATCAGGTGATCCTTGGTGTGGAGCCGGCCGGCGGTGTCGACGATGAGCTGATCGGCGCGCCGCGCCCGCGCCGCGTGGATGGCGTCGTAAACCACCGCCGCCGGGTCGGTGCCCGCCGGCTGGCGGACGACCTCGACGCCCAGCCGCCGGCCCCACAGCTCCAGCTGCTCGATGGCGGCGGCGCGGAAGGTGTCGGCGGCCGCGATGACCACCCGCTCGCCCTGCCGGGCGGCCCGCCGCGCGAGCTTGGCGATCGAGGTCGTCTTGCCCACGCCGTTGACTCCCACGACGAGCGTCACCAGCGGCCCGGGGCCGCGGCGGCGGGCCGGCGGCAGATCGAAGAGCAGGCCCGCCATCTCGTCGGCCAGCAGCTTCTTGAGCTTGCCGACGTCGCCGACCTGCTCGCGGGTGGCGTGCCGCTTGACCCGGTCGACCATCTCGAGGGCGGTGTCGACTCCCAGGTCGGCGCCGATGAGGATCTCCTCCAGGTACTCGAGCGTCGCCTCGTCGAGCGTCGCCTTGCCCTCCACCGCCGCGCTCACCTTTTCGATGAGCTCGGTGTGGGTCATCAGCAGGCCGCGCCTGAGCTTGCCCCAGAAGCTCTGCCGCTCGCCCTCCGGGATCTCCGCCTCGGGCGCGAGCTCGAGGAGGTCGCGCTCCTGGTCGTCAGCCATGGAAGGAATGATAACCGACGGGACCTAGGTGAAGAGCTCGCGCTGGAGCTGGCTGACGGCGTCTTCCATGCTCAGGCGGGCACGGGCGACGAGGGCGGGATGGCGCTGCACGAGGCCCAGGTAGTAGCCGTCCGGCAGCGGCATGGCGTAGATGTGGACGGTCTGCTTCTCGATGTGGATGAGGCGCGGGCGGCCGAGGTCGTTGTTGGCGAGGACCTTCTCCAGGCGCCGCAGGTAGATGCCCAGATAGGCGCCCAGGACCCGCATCTGGTAGGGGGTGAACTCCGAGCAGGCGAGGTCGACGGTCTCTCCGCTGCCGTCGAGGAACAGCACCCCCACCGCGCCTTCGTTGTTGGCCAGGAGGTTGGCCAGGATGTACTGGAAGACCATCGCCGACCGGAAGTCTACTGCGCCGCCACCCGGGCCTCCACCTGGCTCCGCGCCGCCGGCCGCACCTCGCCGGCCTCGAAGGCGCGGAGGAACGCCGTCACCACCTTGGCGTCGAAGCGGCTGCCCGTGAGCTTGGTGATGGTTTCGACGGCGAACTGCAGGCTGTAGGCCTGCTGGTAGGGGCGGTTGGTGGTGATGGCGTCGAAGCAGTCGGCGACCGCCACGATGCGCGCGATGAGCGGAATCTGCTCGCTCTTCAGGCCGTCGGGGTAGCCGCGGCCGTTCCAGTTCTCGTGGTGCCAGCGGACTGCCGGGACGACGTCCTTGAGCTGCTCGATGCGGGAGAGGATGTCCGCCCCCATCACCGTATGCAGCTTCATCTGCTCGTACTCCTCGGGGGTGAGGACGCCGGTCTTGCGGAGGATGCGATCCTCGACGCCGATCTTCCCCACGTCGTGCAGGAGGGCGCCGATCCACACCTTGTGCTGCACCTCCTCGGCGAGCGAGAGCTGCCGGGCAATGGTGCGGGAGACCGCCGCCACCCGCTCGGAGTGGCCGCGGGTGTAGGGGTCCTTGGCGTCGACCGCCGCCACGAAAGCGCGCAGCGAGCCGATGAACAGCTCGCGGTTGGCCTGCGCCGCCTGCCGCAGCTGCTGGACGTGGCTCTCCAGGTTGAGGCTCATGCGGTTGAAGTCGTCGGCCAGCTCGGCGAGCTCGGAGCCGAGGCCGCCCGCCTCCACCCGCCGGCTGAAGTTTCCTGCCGCGATCTCGTGGCTGGTCTCCGCCAGCCGCTGGATCGGCAGCGAGACGAGCTTGGCGACCGAGAGGGCGAAGACGCAGGCGAGGAGGACGAGGACGAAGGTCGAGAGGATGGTGTTGACGACCATCTGGTTGACCACCGCGAAGGCGACGTCGACCGGTTTCTGCACCACCAGGCCCCAGCCGCTCTCCTCGACCGCGCTGACCTCGGCCAGCATCTCCTGGCGCCTGCCGCCGACGACCGCGGTGTACTGGCTGGTCATGGTGAGGGGACGGCGCACGAAGGCCCGCACGACATCGGACTCCTGGAGGGCGCGCTCGCGGCCGGCGGAGCCGGAGTTGGACCACAGCAGCTTGCCGCGACGGTCGATGAGGAAGACGCCGAAGCCCTGCCTGGCCTCGCCCCGGAAGGCCTCCTGAACGGCCCGCAACTTGAGCAGGCCCTCGACGATCACCCGTCCGCCACCCGCGCCCTCGACCGGGGCCGCCAGCGCCGCCATCGGCTCGCCGCTCGCCCCGGCGGCGAAGCGATAGGCGGGGGCCCGCTCGCGCCGCGCCTGCTCGAAGGCGGCGTCGAGAGCGGCTTCCGCGGCGCCTCCGCGCACGCCGAACCCGGGTCCCGCGCCGCCGGTATCGAGGACGCGCAGCACCCGCAGGTCGGGCCGGTCGTGCAGGAAGGCCGGTAGGTAGGCGGAGAACCAGGATTGGCGCAGGCGCGCGCCAACGTCCGCCGGGCCCGGAGGCAGGGCGATGGTCTCCCCGACCTGGACCAGCTCGCGGCGCAGGGCCAGGAGATCGGTATTGACGTCGCGCGACAGCGCCCCGGCCTCGCGGATGAGGTACTCGCGCTCGGCGTCCTTGAGGATGTCCTGGTTCTGGTGGATGAGGGTGAGGCTGCTGATGGCGAGCGGGATGATGCCCGACAGCAGCAGAGCGAGGAACAGCACGTTCCGCAGCTTCATGCGGCGAAGGAGGCTTCGGCGCGGGTTCATAGTGCGGCCGGAGTGCGAGCTCTCGATACCCTCAATCCTAGTACGGAGGAGTATATCCGATGGATGAGCCGCTTATGCAGCAGCGACATTTCCTCGGCAGCTAAAGTGCAGTCCAAGGGTCCCGCAGGAAACGGCCGAGCTCCGCCTCCACCTCCGCCTCCTCGATGCCGCTGGCAATGCGTCCCTCCCCCAGGCTCCTGGGGAGCACCCAGGCCAGGCCCCCTTCCCGCGCTTTCTTGTCGCGGGCGAGGAGGGCGACGAGCTGAGCCGCCGGGATCGCCGGCAGGGGCGGCAGGTCGAGGCGGGCGAGGAGGCCGCGGAACCGATCGCCCATCGCCGGGTCGAGCCCGCGCGACGCCGCCAGGCGGAGGGCGAAGAGGATGCCGTAGGCGACCGCCTCGCCGTGGCGCAGGCCGCCGTACTCCTGCGCCGCCTCGATCGCGTGTCCCAGGGTATGCCCGAGGTTGAGGAGCCGGCGGTCGCCCGCCTCGCGAGGGTCGCGCTCCACCACCCGCGCCTTGGCGGCGGCCCCCGCCGCCACCACCGGCGCCAGCGCCCGGGGGTCGCCGGCGAGGAGGGCGGGGAGCTCCGCCTCGAGGCGGGCGAAGAGCGGCGGGTCGAGGAGGCACGCCATCTTCATCACCTCGACCAGCCCCGAGCGCAGCTCCTCCCGCGGCAAGGTGGAAAGGAGGGCGGTGTCGGCCACTACCTGGGCGGGATGGTGGAAGAGGCCCACCGTGTTCTTGCCTGCCGGCAGGTCGACCGCGGTCTTGCCGCCGATCGCGGCGTCCACTTGGGCCAAGAGGGTCGTCGGCAGCTGGACGACCTCGATGCCGCGCAGGAAGCAGCCGGCGGCGAAGCCCCCGAGGTCCCCGACGCTGCCGCCGCCAAACGCGAGGAGCCGGCTGTCGCGCTTGCCGCCCGCTGCAAGCATCTCGCTCCACAGCCGCTCGGCGACCGCCACCCGCTTCGCACCCTCCCCCTCCTCCACCGTCAACGTCACCCACCGCGCCGCCGCCGGGCGGAGGGCTTCCAGCCGCTGTCCGTGGAGCGAGAGGACACGGGGTGTGCTGAGCAAGAAGACGGTGCGCCCTGAAAGCCAGTCCGCGAGATCGCCGCTAGCCGCCTCCAGAGCCCCCTCCCCCACCAGAATCGGCGTCACCCCGCCCGGATGCCGGAGGCTCAGCCGGCGGAGGCCCGGCCCTTCGGCCGGTGTCGAGGTCAGCTCCCCTCTCCTTTTTCCTCCCCCACCACCGCGATCCCCAGCTGGGCGAGCTGGCGCTCGTCGACCTCGGCGGGCGCTTCCGTCATGAGGTCGGTGGCGGAGGCGGTTTTGGGAAAGGCGATGACGTCGCGAAGCGATCCGGCGCCGGCCAGGAACATGATGATGCGGTCGAGCCCGAGGGCGATGCCGCCATGGGGCGGGGCGCCGTAGCGTAGGGCCTCCAGGAAGAAGCCGAAGCGGGCCTCGGCGTCGGCGGGGTCGATCCCCAGGAGCTGAAAGACCCGCCGCTGCAGGGCGGCGTCGTGCATGCGGATCGAGCCGCCGCCGAGCTCGGTGCCGTTCAGCACCACGTCGTAGGCGCGGGAGCGGACGCTTCCCGGCTCGCTCTCCAGGCGGTCGAGGTCCTGCGGGTCGGGGCTGGTGAAGGGGTGGTGCATGGACTCCCAGCGCTTCTCCTCCGCGCTCCATTCGAAGAGCGGGAAGCCGGTCACCCAGAGGAACTCGTGGCGCCCAGCGGGGATGAGACCCCGCGAGCGCGCGAGCTCTAGGCGGAGCGCCCCGAGAGCCGCCGCCGCCGTCTTTTCGGGCGCCGCGACGACGAGGGCGATCCCGCCCTCCTCCAGCCCCAGGGCTTCGGCGGCGCCGGCGATCTCGCCGGCGGTCAGCGCGTTCTTCACCTGGAAGAGGGTCTCGCCCCCCTTGCGCCGCAGGGTCAGCACCCCGGCCGCGCCGTGCCGGCGGGCGAGCTCGGCCCAGCCGTCGACCTCCTTGCGGCTCGCCTCGCCGGCGCCCGGTACGGCGAAGGCCCGCACCACGCCGCCGGCGGCCACCGTCTCGCGGAAGCCGCGGAAGGCGCTCTCCCCCAAACGCGCCGAGAGATCGACGATGGGCAGGCCGAAACGGAGGTCGGGGCGGTCGCTGCCATAGCGCGCCATCGCCTCCGCGTAGGTCAGCCGCGGGTAGCGCTCCGGCGGGTGGATTCCGGCGAGCGGGAAGATCTCGGTGAAGAGACCTTCGATGAGGGCGAAGATCTCCTCTTCGTCGGGGAACGACATCTCGACGTCCACCTGGGTGAACTCCGGCTGGCGGTCGGCCCGCAGGTCCTCGTCGCGGAAGCAGCGGGCAATCTGCACGTAGCGCTCGAAGCCCGCCACCATGAGGATCTGCTTGAAGAGCTGCGGCGACTGCGGGAGGGCGTAGAAGCTGCCGCGGCGGACGCGCGACGGCACCAGGTAGTCGCGCGCGCCTTCCGGTGTCGAGCGGGTGAGGATGGGCGTCTCGACGTCGACGAAGCCGTGGCGGTGGAAGTAGTTGCGGACGGCGAGCGTCGCCCGGTCGCGGAGCAGGAGGTTCTTCTGCAGCTCGGGCCGGCGGAGGTCGAGGTAGCGATAGCGCAGGCGGGTGTCCTCCGCCGCGTCGGTCTTGCCGTCGAGGGCGAAGGGGGGCGGATCGCTGCGCGAGAGGACGGCGGCGCGGCGTGCCACGACCTCGAGGGCGCCGGTCGCCATCTCGGGGTTCACGTTCTCGGGCGTCCGCGCCACCACCTCGCCCTCCACCTCCAGCACCCACTCGGCGCGGGCATGGGCGAGGGCCTCCGCCGGCTGGCGCTGCTCCTCGGGCTTGATCACCACCTGGGCGACGCCGCTGCGGTCCCGCAGATCGAGGAAGAAGACCCCGCCGTGATCCCGCCGCCGCTGCAGCCAGGCCTGCAGCAGGACCGTCTGCCCGATGTCGTCCGCCGTCAGCGTTCCCGCGCCGCGCCGCTTCATGCCGTCTCCTTGAGATGTTCGATAGCCGCGGCCCGCGGCAGGCGGACCTGCTCGCCCGAGCTAAGGTTCTTGAATGTTACGGTACTACTTGAAAGTTCGTCTTCGCCTATCAAAACGACGAATCGACAACCCACGCGACTTGCACGATCGAGAACGGATTTGATCGATCGGCTTGCAAACTCGACTATGGCGTCGACACCATGTCTTCGCAGCTCTTCCGCGAAGGACAAAGCTTCGGCAGTATCCACGGGGTCAACGGAAGCTACAGCAACCAGAGGTGCCTTCAAGCAGGCCCCTCGAAAGGAGTCAGGTAGAAGGTCGACGAGTCTGTCCTCTCCGATTGCGAAACCAATTGCCGCTCTCTGCGGTCCCCCCAGGCTAGCTACCAGCCCGTCATAGCGGCCACCGCCCACGATGGCATCCTGTGCGCCGAGGTTCCCAGAGACGATTTCGAATACCGTATCCGAGTAGTAGTCGAGACCTCGCACGAGCTTGGTCTCTAGGCGATAGCGGAGGCCGAACCGGGTAAGGAGGTCGCAGAGCTTCTCGAAATGTCGTCGACTCTCATCGCTCAAGCAGTCCACTAGACGTGGAGCATCAAGTAGTAGCTCCTTCTCCTTTGGATCCTTTGTATCCAAAATCCTGAGCGGATTGGTTACCAGCCGGCGGCGGCTATCCTCGCTCAGATGCTCCTGCAGAGGCTGGAGATAGGCCCTCAACTTGCCTGCATACTCGAAACGCGACTCTTTATCTCCGACAGTGTTGAGGAGCACTACCAGTTCGGTGAAGTGAAGCTCACGCAGAAAAGAGACCAGCATGAGTAGAAGCTCGGCGTCAGAATAGGGGCCAGACTCTCCAATGATCTCCGCACCGATTTGGTAAAACTGCCTATACCTTCCTTTCTGCGGCCGCTCGTAGCGAAACTGAGGTCCAATGTAGAAGAGCTTCACAGGCGCAACCAGATTCTGCATCCCGTGCTCGACGTAGGCGCGCGCCACCGGCGCCGTGTTCTCCGGCCGCAGCGTCAGGCTGCGTCCCTTCTTGTCGGCGAAGGTGTACATCTCCTTGCCGACGATGTCGGTCGACTCGCCGACCCCGCGCACGAAGAGCTCGGTCTCCTCGAGCACCGGGGTGCGGATCTCGCCGTAGCCGTAGATGCCGAACACCCGGCGCGCCACCGCCTCGACTGCCGCCCATACCGCGGTCTCCGGCGGCAGCAGATCGCGCGTCCCCTTGACGCTCTGGACTCTCTTCGCCATCTACTCTCCGGCCGCTTCCAGCCGCGCCTGGCGATAGCGCTCCTTCAGCGCCACGTAGCGGTCGCGGGTCTCGACGATGCGCCGCGCCTCCTCCTCGCGGAGCGGCCGCGCCACCCGGGCGGGGATGCCCAATGCCAGGTGGCCGGCCGGCACCCGGTGGCCGGGCGCCACCACCGCCCCCGCTCCCACCTGCGCGCCCGCCTCGACGACGGCGCCGTCGAGCACCCGGGCGCCGATGCCGATCAGGGCGCCGTCCTCGACCGTGCAGCCGTGGAGCACGGCCTGGTGCCCGACGACCACGCCGGCGCCGATGGTCAGCGGATGCCGCAGGTGGGTGACGTGCAGCACCGAGCCGTCCTGGATGTTGGTCGCCGTCCCGATGCGGATCCAGTTGACGTCGCCGCGGGCGACGGTGTGGAACCAGAAGGAGACGTCGTCGCCGACCGTCACGTCGCCGATCAGATGGGCGCCGGGGGCCAGGTAGACGCGCGCTCCCAGCGTCGGGAGACGTCCGTCGTAGGGGTGGATCGGCATGCCTTCAGCGAGTTACTTCACCGGCTGCACGGAGAGGAGGATCCGCTCGTAGGAGGTGCGGAGCTGCTCGAACTGCGCCCGGCTCGCCGAGGCCATGAAGTCGACGCTGGTCTTCGCCAGCGGCAGCTTGAGGGTCAGCGTGCTGCGCGCCTTGTCGCCTTCGCCGCTGTCCATCCGCACCAGCACCCCTTTGACCCCGCCCACCTCCTTGACCTCGAGAAGGGGCGCCGACCAGGTCGCGTCGGCCTCGTCGCTCCTGCGGATCGCCTGCACGGTGGCGGCGGGATCGGTGAGCGACGCCGGGCTGATCCGCACGTAGATCAGCCGCGGGTCGCCGGGGGGCTCGGCGCCGACCGGCCCCAGCCAGAGCCCCGGGAGACTCTTGACCTGCCGCACCTGCCAGTCGACGGGGATCTCGATACTGTAGGGAAAGGGCTTGCCGTTGCCCCCCGGGAGCTCGACTCGGTGGTAGCCGGCGGCGTCGCCGGAGACCGCGCGGCCGGATGAATCTGCAGACGGAGGCGGCGCGGGAGTTGGAGGAGGAGGAACGGCAAGGGCCGGCAGCGCGAGGACGGCCGCCAGCGCCAGCGAGAGAGACGACGTTCGGGATCTACGGTTCATGGCACGACGCTCCAGAGGGTGATGGCCGACCGACGAGGATGGCACCGCCTCCGGGTGCCCGGGCGGCCCCGAAAGCATGGCATAAAATCCGGCGGTGTCCAAAGGGGAGAGCCGGGCCGCGCCCACCGTCGACGTGGTGATCCCGGCCCTCGATGAGGAGCGCTCGCTGCCGCTCGTCCTCGCCGACCTGCCGCGCCCGCCGGTGCGGCGGGTGGTCGTCGCCGACAACGGCTCGCGCGACGGCACCGCGCGCCTGGCGAGGGAAGGCGGTGCGGAGGTCGTCGCCGCCGCGCGGCGCGGCTACGGCAGCGC
>DATNKQ010000351.1:0-6435 GCA_035603315.1 Thermoanaerobaculia bacterium | reverse complement strand
CCTCGCCCCGGCGGAGCTGCAGCAGCAGCTCCACGAGTGGAACGACACCGCCGCCCCCTACCCGCGCGACCTCTGCCTCCACCAGCCTTTCGAGGCGCGGGCGGCGGCGGCGCCCGACGCCCCGGCCCTCTTCTTCGGCGGCGAGCGCTGGAGCTACGGCGAGCTCAACCGGCGGGCCAACCAGCTGGCGCACCGCCTCGTCTCGCTCGGCGTCGGCCCCGGCAGGCTGGTCGCCGTCTACCTCGAGCGCGGCTGCGAGATGGTCGCCGCCGTGCTCGCCGTCCACAAGGCGGGCGGCGCCTACGTGCCGCTCGAGGGGAGCTGGCCGCTCGAGCGCATCCACTGGATCCTCGCCAACAAGGGGATCGCGCACGTCGTCACCCAGGCCGGGCGGCTGGGGGTGGTGCAGGCGCTGCCGCCGCTGCCGGCCTTGGCGCACGTCGTCTGCGTCGACCGCCTGGGCGGCGAAGCGACGGCCGGCGCCGGCGCGGCGGCGCTCTGGTCGCTGGCCGATATCGAACGGCTGCCGGCGACCGACCACAAGCTCCGCTCCGGGGCTGACGACCTCGCCTACATCATCTTCACCTCGGGATCGACGGGAAAGCCCAAGGGGGTGATGGTCCGCCACCAGCCCGCCGTCAACCTCGTCCATTGGGTCAACCACCGCTTCCGGGTCGGTCCGGCCGACCGCCTGCTGTTCATCACCGCGCTGTCGTTCGATCTCTCGGTCTACGACCTCTTCGGCATGCTGGCGGCGGGGGGCAGCGTGCGCATCGCCGCCACCTCCGAGGTCCGCGATCCGGAGGCGCTGGTCGGCATCCTGCGCCGCGAGCCGATCACCTTCTGGGACTCGGCGCCGGCGGCGCTGCAGCAGCTGGTCTCCTACTTCCCCGCCGCCGGGTCGGCCGCGCCGGCTGATCGCGAGGGGGCGCTCCGCCTCGTCTTCCTCTCCGGCGACTGGATCCCCCTGAGCCTTCCCGACCGCGTGCGCGAGGCCTTCCCCCGCGCCCGGGTGGTGAGCTTGGGCGGCGCCACCGAGGCGACCATCTGGTCGAACTTCTTCCCCGTGGGGACGGTCGATCCGTCGTGGGCCAGCATCCCCTACGGCCGGCCGATCGAGAACGCCCGCTACCATATCCTGGACGGGCATCTGAACCCCTCGCCGATCGGCGTGCCGGGCGACCTCTACATCGGTGGCGAGTGCCTCTCCTCGGGCTACGTCAACGAGCCCGAGATGACTGCGGAGAAGTACATCCCCGATCTCCTGGGCGGCGAGCCGGGGGCGCGGCTCTACCGCACCGGCGACCGCGCGCGCTACTGGCCCGACGGCACCATGGAGTTCCTCGGCCGCGTCGACACCCAGGTCAAGGTGCGCGGCTTCCGCATCGAGCTGGGGGAGATCGAGTCGGTCTTGGGCAGCCATCCGTCGGTGCGGGAGGCGGTGGTCCTCGCCCGCGAGGACACCCCCGGCGACCAGCGGCTGGTGGCGTACGTGATCCCTCAGGGCGGCGAGGCTCCGCCGATCGCGCCGCTCGACCTGCGGCGCTTCGTGCAGACGAAGCTCCCGGACTACATGGTCCCGGCGGCCTTCGTTACGCGGGAGAGCTGGCCGCTGTCGCCCACCGGCAAGCTGGACCGCAAGGCCCTGCCGGCGCCCGACGCCCCCGCCTCCACGCTCGCCTCCGGTGCCGCGGTGGTCGCCGAGTTCGCGCCGCCGCAGACCGCCCTCGAGCGGACGATCGCCGGCATCTGGCGCGAGGTGATCGGCATCGAGGCGGTGGGCACGCGCGAGAACTTCTTCGACCTGGGCGGCCACTCGCTGCTGATGGCGCGGGTGCACGCCAAGCTGCAGGAAGCGCTCGACCGCAAGCTGTCGCTCGTCGACCTCTTCCAGTTCCCCACCGTCGCCTCGCTGGCCGAGCACCTGGGCGGCGGCCAGGCGCCGGCGGCCGCGGCGCGGGCGCCGAGCGCGCGGACCCGTATCGAAAGGGCCGGATCGGAGATCGCCGTCGTCGGCCTCGCCGGGCGCTTCCCGGGGGCGCGGGACGTCGAGGAGTACTGGCGGAACCTGCGCGACGGCGTCGAGTCGATCCGCTTCTTCAGCGACGAGGAGCTGCTCGCCGCCGCCTTCCCCCAAGAGCTGCTCTCCGATCCCCGCCTGGTCAAGGCGCGGGGCGTCCTCGACGGCGCCGACCTCTTCGACGCCGCCTTCTTCGACTACTCGCCGCGCGAGGCCCAGATCATGGACCCGCAGCAGCGCATCTTCCTCGAGTGCGCCTGGGAGGCGCTGGAGAACGCGGGCTACAGCCCCGAGCGCTACGGCGGCCGCATCGGCGTCTACGGCGGGGTGACCGAGAACACCTATCTGTGGAACCTCTACTCGCGGCCCGAGCTGATCGCCGCCGTCGGCCGCCACCAGATCTCGATCGCCAACAACCACGACTTCCTGCCCACCCGGGTCTCCTACAAGCTCAACCTGCGGGGCCCGAGCATCAACGTGCAAACCGCCTGCTCGACCTCGCTCGTCGCCGTCCACCTGGCCTGCGAGAGCCTGCTCTTGGGCGACTGCGACATGGCGCTCGCCGGCGGCGTCTCGGTGCAGGCGCGGGAGATCGGCGGCTACCTCTACGCCGAAGGGGGGATCGCCTCGCCCGACGGCCACACGCGCGCCTTCGACGCGCGGGCGCGCGGCGTCGTCTCCGGCAGCGGGGTGGGGCTCGTCGTGCTCAAGCGCCTGGAGGACGCGCTGGCCGACGGCGATACCGTCCACGCCGTCATCCGCGGCACCGCCAGCAACAACGACGGCGGCCGGAAGGTCGGCTTCACGGCGCCGAGCGCCCTTGGCCAGGCGGCCGCCGTCCGCGCGGCGTTGGAGCAGGCGGGCGTCGAGCCCAAGACCGTCCGCTATGTCGAGGCCCACGGCACCGGCACCGAGCTCGGCGACCCCATCGAGATCGCCGGTCTCACCCAGGCTTTCGATACGCCGGAGCGCGGCTTCTGCGCCATCGGCTCGGCGAAGACCAACATCGGCCATCTCGACGCCGCCGCCGGAGTTGCCGGCCTGATCAAGACCGTGCTCGCCCTGGAGCACCGCCAGATCCCCCCCAGCCTGCACTTCGAGGCGCCCAATCCCAACATCGACTTCACCGCCAGCCCCTTCTACGTCAACGCCCGGCTCGCCGACTGGCCGGCGGACGGCACCCCGCGGCGGGCCGGCGTGAGCTCCTTCGGGATCGGCGGCACCAACGCCCACGCGGTGCTCGAGGAGGCGCCCGCGGCGGCTCCCTCCGGTCCCTCGCGGCCGGCGCAGCTCCTGCTCCTGTCGGCGAAGACCGCGGCGGCCCTGGACCGCGCCGCCGCCAACCTGGCGGCGCACCTGGAGAGCCATCCCGAGATCGACCTCGCGGACGCCGCCTACACCCTGCAAGTGGGGCGCAACGGACTGCGCCACCGGCGCATGCTGGTGGCCGCCGGCTGCGAGGATGCCGTCGCCGCCTTGCGGTCGCACCCTTCCGATGGACCCGAGAAACGCGAGAGGTCTGCCACGGCAGTGCATGAGCCCGGCGAGCGGCCGATCGCTTTCCTCTTCCCTGGCCAGGGATCGCAATACGCCGGCATGGGCGCCGAGATCTATGTCGGCGAGCCGATCTTTCGCGCTGCCCTCGACGAGTGCGCGCTGCTCCTCCAGCCGGAGCTCGGGCTCGACCTCAGGGCGATCCTCTACCCGGACCCCGACGACGCGGCGGCGGGGGAGCGGGCGGCGCACGAGCTCGGGCAGACCGGCCTCACCCAGCCGGCGCTCTTCGCCGTCGAGTACGCCCTGGCGCGCCTCTGGATGTCGTGGGGGATCCGGCCGCGGGCGATGATCGGCCACAGCATCGGCGAGTACGTGGCGGCCTGCCTGGCCGGGGTCTTCCCGCTCGCCGACGCTCTCCGTCTGGTCGCCGCCCGCGGGCGGCTGATGCAGGCGCTGCCGCCGGGAGCCATGCTCGGGGTGGGGCTGGCGGAGGCGGCAGTGCGCTGCGAGCTGAACGCCGAGGTGGATATAGAGCTGGCGGCGGTCAACGGCCCCCGCTCGTCGGTCGTCTCGGGCACCGTGGAGGCCGTGTCGGCCCTCGAAGAGCGGCTGCAGGCGCGGGGGGTGGAGTGCCGCCGCCTGCATACCTCGCACGCCTTCCACTCGGCGGGGATGGATCCCATCCTCCCGGTCTTCCGCGAGCGGGTGGCGAGCGTCGACCTGCGGCCGCCGGAGATCCCCTTCCTGTCGAACGTCACCGGCACCTGGATCACCGCCGCCGAGGCGACCGATCCCGGCTACTGGGCCCGCCACCTCCGGCAGCCGGTGCGCTTCGCCGACGGCCTCTCCGAGCTCCTCGGGCAGCCCGCCCCCATCCTCCTCGAGGTCGGCCCGGGCCGAACGCTCTCCGTGCTGGCGCGTCAGCACCCGGGGAAGGGGAAGGCGGCGGCGATCACTTCGCTACCGCACGCCCGCGAGCGGCGGTCGGACCTGCAGTCGGTGCTGGGCGCCCTGGGCCGGCTCTGGCTGGCCGGCGCCGAGGTCGACTGGGCCGGCCTCTACGCCGGCGAGCGCCGCCGGCGGGTGCCGCTCCCCACCTATCCGTTCGAGCGGAAGAGGTTCTGGATCGACGCCGCCCCGCGCGCCGGCGCCGTGGCGGAAACCGGCAGGGTCCCGGAGACTCCGGCCGAGGCCGAGCCCGCCGGCGGCGCGGCGGTGGACGAGGGGCGCGCCGGCTACCTCGCCCCGCGCAACGAGGTGGAGGAGGGGGTCGCCCGGCTCGTCGGCGAGATGCTGGGCATCCCCCGGGTCGGCATCCACGACGACGTCTTCGAGCTCGGCGGCAGCTCGCTCATGGCCGTCCAGCTGGGCTCGCGCCTGCGCCAGCGCTTCGCCGTCGAGCTGTCGTCGAACTTCCTCCTCGAGGCCTCGACGGTGGCGGCCCTGGCCGAGCTCATCCAGGCGCGCCAGGGACCCGCCGGCGCCGCGGCCGGCCCGCGGCCCTCTTGCCTCGTGCGGCTGCAGGCGGGGAGCGCCGCCAGCCGGCCGCTCTTCATGGTCCACCAGGTCGGCGGCAACGTCTACACCTTCCGCGCCCTCGGCCGCGAGCTGGGCCGCGACCAGACGCTCTACGGGCTGCGGTCGCTGGGCCTCGAGGAAGGCGAAGAGCCGCTCGCCAGCGTCGAGGAGATGGCGGCGCTCTACCTCTCGCGGGTGCGGGAGGCGCAGCCGCGCGGCCCCTACCGCATCGGCGGCGCCTCGATGGGCGGCATGATCGCCTTCGAGATGGCGCACCAGCTCCACGCCGCCGGCGAGGAGGTGGCCCTTCTTACCCTCATGGACACCCCCTGCCTGGACCAGATGGGGCCGCAGCCGATGGAGGATGGAGAGTTCGTGGCTGCCGTCTTCCTCGGCCGGGTGGCACTGACGCCCGAGGAGCTGCGGCCGCTGGACCTCGAGGCGCAGCTCGCCTATGCCCTCGACAAGGCGGCCCGTTCCGGCGCCGGCGACGGCTTCGGCTTGGAGGAGGCGCGCCGCCTCGTCGCCGTCCTCCGCGGCAACGTCAACGCGCTCTACGACTACCCGCCGCGTCCCTACCCGGGCCGCCTGCTCTTCTTCCGCGCCCTGACGCGGCGCCCGATCGACCCTCCCCGGCCGGAGCTGCCGTGGATCGAGCTGGCGCAGGGCGGCCTCGAGATCGTCCTCGTCCCCGGCGACCACCAGACGATGCACGAGCCGCCGCACGTCCGCGCCCTGGCCGATCGGCTGAAGGTCCTCCTGTAACCCTCTCCCCGTAGGCCGGGCGTCACGCTTCGGCCCCTCCGTGGCACTAGGTTAACAAGCGGACAGCCGTTCAAACGTGCCGGATGTCGCGGGGTGCAGGCCTCGGTTGGCGAGGCGTCTCTCTCCCGCGGCCGCTTCCGCGCCAACCCGCCAGCGTACCCAGGGCCGCTCCCGACCCGAAAGCACGCGGCTCGCAGACAGGAGGCAGCTTTGAGAAGAAACGTCAAGATCGTCGTCGGCCTGCTGGTGACCGCCGCGGCCCTGGGGATTCCGTTCGTCCACCAGACCCCGGGCGGCGCCGAGAGCGCGAAGCCCGCCGAGGCCCATCTCGCCAATGTCCAGGGCATCCAGGCCTCGTATGCCGCCTGGAGGACCAAGCACGAGCAGGAGGGAGGCGACCACAACGTCCTCGTGGCGCTGGGGTGGTTCAAGGGTCTCTCCAGCGAGCGCACCGAGGCCTCGGGCCTGGCCAAGCTGGACTTCTTGGGCGGCACCTCGACGGTCGACATCCAGGGGCTGGACGCCAAGAGCGGCTGGGACGTCTGGCTGATCGACAACCAGCCCGGACCGCTGGCGAGCTTCGCCCCCGATCCCGGCGACCGCATGCAGAAGCTCGGCCGCCTCAGCCAGGAGGG
>DATNKQ010000347.1:0-7406 GCA_035603315.1 Thermoanaerobaculia bacterium | reverse complement strand
ATGGAAGGGCCATCGCTCAACGGATAAAAGGTACGCCGGGGATAACAGGCTGATCTCCGCCAAGAGTTCACATCGACGCGGAGGTTTGGCACCTCGATGTCGGCTCATCACATCCTGGGGCTGAAGCCGGTCCCAAGGGTTCGGCTGTTCGCCGATTAAAGTGGTACGTGAGCTGGGTTTAGAACGTCGCGAGACAGTTCGGTCCCTATCTTATGTGGGCGGAGGATACTTGAGGGGATTTGTCCCTAGTACGAGAGGACCGGGATGGACGAACCTCTAGTGCACCAGTTGTCGCGCCAGCGGCATCGCTGGGTAGCTATGTTCGGAAAGGATAACCGCTGAAAGCATCTAAGCGGGAAGCCCCCCCCGAGATGAGGTATCCCTGAAGACCCCTGGAAGATTACCAGGTAGATAGGCAGGAGGTGTAAGCGCTGTGAGGCGTTGAGCTTACCTGTACTAATCGGTCGTTCGGCTTGACCAATTATTTGATTCCCTCCTTAGCCGGTGGATCCTATCGCTCTAACCCGATTCGGTTGCTTCAAGACATTTGGTTCTTTTGAAGTCCAAGTTTTCCGGTGACTCTAGCGAGGGGGAAACACCCGTTCCCATTCCGAACACGGCAGTTAAGCCCCTCAGCGCCGATGGTACTGCATGCGCAAGTGTGTGGGAGAGTAGGTCGTTGCCGGGAGATTATTTTGGGACGGCCCTCGAGCATCGGGGGCCGTTTGTTTTTTGTCCGGAGGCCGCTCCGGGATAGAATCCGGGGAACTTCCACGGAGGTCTGCCATGTTCAAGCGCCTCAGCAACCTGATCCGCGGCTTCTTGAGCCTCTTCATCAGCGGCCTCGAGCGCCAGAACCCCGAGGCTCTGCTCGAGGCCGAAACCGAGAACCTGCGCGAGCAGGTCGCCAAGTACAACCAGGGGCTCGCCTCGCACGCCGGCCTCTGCGAGCGCCTGATGACCCAGGTCAAGAAGCTGGAAAACGACGAGCGCGACCTGCGCGCCAAGGCGACGGCGAACCTGAAGGCGGGGAACCGCGACATCGCCGGCCAGTACGCGCTGCGCCTGCAGACGGTCACCAGCGAGCTCGCCGAGAACCGCACCCAGCTCGGGCAGGCCGAGGAGACCTACAAGAACCTCGTCAAGGCGCGCGACGTCGCCATCAACGCGGCGCGCAACAAGATCGAGAGCCTGCGCCACAGCCTCGACGACCTCAAGGTCAAGCAGGCGATGGCGGAGCTGACCGAGATGGCGAGCGGCATGGTATCGACGATCGGCGGCTCCGGCGATACGCTCGACCGCCTGCACGACATGGTCGAGCGCGAGCGCGAGAAGGCGGCCGGCCGGGTGCGGGTGGCGAAGGACTCGATCAACACCCCCGAGATCGCCATGAAGGACGCCGAGCAGAAGGCGCTGGCCGACCAGGCGCTGGCCGACTTCGCGGCCCGCGAGGGGATCGCCTTCGAGCCCGCCAAGCAGGAAGGCGCCGCGGCGCCCGAGGCGGAGCCGGCGAAGACGATGGGACCGGAGGCGCAGGCCCAATAGCGCCGGTCGCGGAGAACCCGACGGAAGGCCAACATGCCCGGTGACCCGACGCCCGCTTTCATCGCTCCGGCCGCCGGCCCGGCCGCCGTGGTCACCGCCGTCCCGGTGCCCCCGGCCCCCCTGCCGCCCTGGGCGGCGCAGCTCGTCCTCCTCTACGAGAGCACCGCCGCCAGTCAGTTCATCGTCCACGGCAACGTCGAGGACCGCCTGCTCCTACCGGCGGCGGACTGCGCGGCTCCCGTCAGCCTGACCGACTTCTTCCTGCAGGCGCTGATGCCGCGGTTCGACGTCGTCCTCTCCTACGACCTCGGCAATGGCACCCGGGTGGAGAAGGGGGGCGAGCTGTTCGCCAAGTGGCCGGGGTTCGCGGAGAGCCAGGACCTCATGAAGGCGCCCCGCCCCGCCGTCGAGACGCTCACCCGCTACTTCCGCTACTGCGCCAACCTGGCCCGCTTGGGCAAGCCGGCGCTCCACGTCGGCTGCTTCGTCAAATCGGCGCACCTGGTCGTCCCGGCGGAGGGCAACGTTGGGAGCTACGAGCTCAACGCCCTGGCGCTCCTCATCCGCGACTGGGGAACCGACGAGCTCCTCACCCGTTATCCGCTCGCCACCTTCCTGATCACCGAGCGGCTGAACGACCTCCATCCGCTCCTCGTCAACAACTCGCGGGCTCCCGCGGTCAAGGTGCCGCTGCCCACCGCGCAGGACCTGGAGCGGGCGCTCCACCTTCTCGCTCCCCGCTGCACGGTGGCGCTCTCGGGCCTCAACGGGAACTTCGCCGACACCGCCCACGAGCTGGCCGGCGCCAGCCTGGCCGCTGTGGAGAGCCTGCTGAAGGTCAAGGAGCACCGCCGCGAGCCGCTGGCGGCCGCCGACCTCGTGAGCCTGAAGAAGCAGATCGTCGAGACCGAGGCCAACGGCCTGATCGAGTTCGTGCAGTCGCCGCAGACGCTCGACTCGCTCTACGGCCAGGACAAGCTCAAGGAGCTGCTGCGCCAGGACATCGCGCTCTGGCGGCGCAACGAGGTCAAGGCCCTGCCCAAGGGGTACCTCCTCTGCGGGCCGGTCGGCACCGGCAAGACCTTCCTCGCCGAATGCCTGGCCGGCGAGGCCGGCGTGCCGGTCGTCAAGCTGCAGAACTTCCGCGACAAGTGGGTGGGGACGACGGAAGGCAACCTCGAGAAGATCTTCCGACTCCTCCGCGCGCTCGGGCGCTGCTTCGTCTTCATCGACGAGGCCGACCAGACGCTCGGCAAGCGCGATTCGGGGAGCAACGACTCCGGCCTCTCGGGAAGGGTCTACTCGATGATCGCCCAGGAGATGAGCGACTCCGACAGCCGCGGCCGGGTGATCTGGATCCTCGCCTCCAGCCGCCCCGACCTGATCGAGGTGGACCTGAAGCGCCCCGGACGGATCGACGTCAAGATCCCGCTCTTTCCCACCGTCACCGCCGACGAGGGCTTCCATCTCATCCGCGCCCTCTGTCGCCGCTACGGCTTGGAGATCGAGGAGTCCGGCCTGGCCTCCCTCTCCAGCCTCGTGCCGACCCTCCTGACGCCGGCCTCCGCCGAGACGATCGCCTTCAAGGTCTACCGCGCGGTCAAGACCGAGACGACGACCCCGCTCGCCGCCCTGGAGCAGCAGCTCCGGCGCTACCAGAACCCGGTGTCGAAGGAGGTCATGGACTTCCAGCTCCGCCTGGCGGTCGACGAGGCGACCGACCTCGACCTCGTGCCGGCGGCCTTCCGGTCGCTGCGCTCCGGATAACGCCCCGACGCCATCGTCTTGCGCCGCGTTCCGGAGTACGCAACGACTGATTCCCGCCGCGCGCCCGTCCGGGCTCATCTTACGAGTCCGGGGCACTCTTCTTGCTTCTTTTTCAGCCTGGAAACGGACCGCTCTCGCGGTCCGCTCCTCGTGTTCTTCATCGAGTCGGAAACATCCAGGAAGGAGTAGACGAGATGAGCAAGAAAATTCCAGGTTTCGCCATCCTCGGAGTGGTGGGATTCCTCCTGTTGACGCCGACCGTGGCCCGGGCTCAGATGGGCAGCGGAACGGGCAGCACGGGGGCCGGCAACGGCATGGGGACGGGCACCTCGGCGGAGCCGAACGCCTTGAAGCCGGAGTCCGCCGCCATGAGCGATAAAGAGTTGGAGACCTTCGACCGCAAGTTCCTCATCGACGCGGCGCGGGGCGGGATGCTCGAGGTCCAGGCCGGTCAGCTGGCGGTGGAGAGAGCCGCCAGCCCCGACGTCAAGGCCTTCGGCCAGCGCATGGTCGACGATCACGGGAAGGCGAACGAGCGGCTCAAGCAGGTGGCGGCCCAGTACGGCGTCGCCCTTCCCTCGGACCTGACGAAGAGCCAGAAGGCGACGCTCGACCGCCTCTCGAAGCTCTCGGGCCCGGAGTTCGACAAGGCGTACATCCAGGACATGGTCGGCGACCACAAAGAGGACGTGAAGGACTTCAACAACGAGTCGCGCCGGGGCCGCGGCGGCGTGAAAGCCTTGGCCAAGGATACGCTGCCGACGCTCCAGGACCATCTGAAGATGGCCGAGGATCTCTCCGCCAAGACCTCGACCGCCCCCAGCGGCGCGGGCGGCAGCCGGCAGTAGAGAGTCAGCTCTTGCGGCGCCAGAGGTAGATCGGCAGTCCCGCCAGGATGGCGAGCGCGCCGGCGACGAGGTTGGTCGCCGTGGCGCTCGCCGCGAGACCGATGCAGAGGAGCGAGGCGGCGATGGGGATGGCCGGCCCGCCAGGCAGCCGGAAGCCGGCCTGCGGGAGCTTGCGGCGCAGGAAGGGGACGGCGACGGCGGTGCCGAAGTAGGTCGCCAGGCGGGCGACGACGGAGAGGGCTGCCAGACCCACGAAGGAGCCAGTGAGCGCGAGCGGGAGGGCGATGGCGCTCTGCACGACGATCGCCACCGCCGGGGTCTTGAAGCGCGGGTGGACGGCGGCGAGCCCGCGCGGTCCGAAGCCCCTCTCGGCGAGGGCGAAGAGGTAGCGCGGGCCGGAGAGCACCGTGTTGCTGTTGGTCCCCAGGATCGAGATCGCCCCGCCGATCGTCAGCAGCCAGCCGCCCCAGGTCCCGAGGACGAGCCGCGCGGCGTCGGCGAGCGGGGTCTGCGAGGCGGCGATCCCCGGCGGCGTGCCCAGCGCCACCCACTGCACCGCGGTGTAGAGAAGCGTGACGATAACGATCTGGGCGATGAGGGCGTAGGGGACGTCCCGCCGCGGATCCTTGAACTCGCCGGCCGGCGCCGCGGTGTTCTCGAAGCCGGCGTAGGCGAAGAGGAGAAGGAGCGCCGCCTCTCCCAGCTTGGCCGGGTGCAACGTGCCCGAGGCGCGGGCGAGCGACCAGGAGACCGCGGACGCTCCGGCGGCGACGAAGATGAGGAGCGGCACGATCTTGCAGATGGCGAGGAAGACCGCGGTGCGCGCCCCCGAGCGCACGCCGGCGACGTTGATCATGGTGAGCGCGGCGAGCGGCAGGACGATGGCGACGGCGCGGCCGTAGCCGACGTTCGCCGCCGGCCAGAGGTAGCCGAGCGCCTGGGCGAAGCCCGCCGAGAGCGAGGCGACCGACGACACCCGGGCGAGCCAGGTCATCCAGCCGACCTCGAAGCCCACGAGGTCGCCGAAGGCGGTCCGCGCGTAGAGGTAGGCGCTCCCCGGCTGGTCGAAGTAACTCCCGGCCTCGGCGAAGCAGAGCACCAGGAGAAGGACGGCGAAGCCGGCGACGACGACCGCCCACAGGCTCGCGGGCCCGAGGAGGGCCGCCGCGGCGGCGGGCAGCAGGTAGACGCCGCTCCCCACTACGTCGTTCAGCGCCAGGCCGACAATCTCCCAGCGCGACACCGCCCGCTTGAGCCCGGAAGCTTCCATTCAGACCTCGATTCGCGCCCCCGCCGTCTCCGGCAGCGTCCATACCCAGGCGCCGGCCAGGAGCGCGAAGCCGGCGGCGAGCGCCACCCCTCCCGCCAGCCCCCAGCGGAGGGCGACCGAAGTGATGGCGAGCGGGGCGATGAACTGGACGCCGCGGGTCACGTTCATGATGATCGACATCGCAGCCCCCCGCACCCGGGTGGGGAAGAGCTCGGAGAAGTAGGGCCCGTAGCACGACCAGGTCCCCGTCCCCACGCCGGCGACGAACATGCAGGCGAGGCCGGCGACAGGTCGCACCGCGAAGGTCTCCCAGAAGAGGGTGACCATGGCGAGCCCGGCGGCGGTGACGACGGAGTAGAGGGTGAAGGCGCGGCGCCGCCCGATGGCGTCCGACGCCCAGCCGAAGGTGAGATAGCCGAGGAGCGAGCCGGCGACGAAGGTGAGTGTCCACCAGCCGGAGCCGAAGATCGACAGGCCGCGCTGCTTCTGCAGGTAGCGCGGCAGCCAGACGACGGCGAACCAGTAGGCCGACATGTTGAAGGCGGTGAGCAGGAAGGCGCGGGTGAAGACCGACGCCAGGTCCGCGCCCACGAGCTGCGCCAGGATGGGCCGCCGGGCGCGGGCGAGCTCGTCCCCGGCCAGCTCGCCGCCGGCGAGGCGGCGGCGGTGCTCCGTCCAGACGTCCGACTCGGGAAGCCGGCGGCGCACGAGGACGACGACGAGCGCGGGGAGGGTCGAAAACAGGAAGACCGCCCGCCAGCCGATGGCGGGCGCCAGGAACGAGCCGGCGATGGCGGCGAGCCCCAGGCCGGCGGGGGCGCCGCTCTGGGCGATGGCGCCGTAGCGCCCGCGGAGGGCGGGCGGGAAGGTTTCGCCGACCATCGCCTGCCCCGCCCCCCAGGTGCCGCCGATCCCCAGGCCGGCGACGGCGCGGGCGAGGAGGAGGAAAGCGGCCGAAGGGGCGAGCCCGCAGGCGGCGTTGCCCAGCGAGAAGGCGGCGATGGCGGCGGCGAGCGAGGCCCGCCGTCCGAGCCGGTCGCTCATCCAGCCGAAGAAGAGGCCGCCGACACCCGTCATGCCGACGCCGACGGCGGTCAGGAGAGCCAGCCCGCGCTCGTCGAGGCCGAAGGCGTCCTGCACCGGCTGCAGCACGAACGACAGCAGCATCAGCGAGTAGAAGCCGGCGCACCAGGCGCCCCAGGCGAAGGCGAGGATGAAGCCGTGCGTCCGGGCGGGGCGCAGCAGCTGGCTCAGGCGCGCGGGCTCCGCGGTGGCGAGCAAAGTGCGGGAATCCTATCCCTTTCCTTTATCCTTCCGCTGGAGGATGAAGATGACACGGCTCCTCGCGCTGGCCACCGCGCTCCTGCTCGCCGCCGCGTCGCCCGCCCAACCGGCGGGCGACGAGGAGAGCCTGCGCCAGGCCTTCCTCGCCGCCTTCAATCGCGAGCGGGCGGAGGCGCGCGCGCCCGCTCTCGGGCTCTCCCGCCGGCTGGTGACCGCCGCCCAGCAGCACGCCGACGACATCTCCCGGCGCGCCAACCTGCGCACCGGCCCCGCCGACCAGGAGCGGATGGACGAGCGGCTGCACAAGGAGGGGTACCACTCCCAGCGCTGGACGGAGAGCGTCATCTCCTCGACGGAAGAGATCGGCTCCGTCGTTCGCTACTGGAAGCGCGAGAGCGGCGATCTCTACCGCCAGGTGATGGACCCCGACTTCCGCGAGATCGGCATCGGCATCTCGGAGCTCGACGGCGTCCCCCTCTACACCTTCCTCTTCGCCGTGCCCGAGGAGTCGTACTACGAGAGCCGCACCGCCGACCTGAAGGACCTCCGCGCCGTGCGCCAGGCGATCCTCGCCAAGACCAACGCTCAGCGCGCGCGTGCCGGCGCCCGTCCTCTGGTCGCCAATTCCCTCCTCGACCGCGCCGCCCAGGGGCATGCCGAGGACATGCTCCGGCGGGGCTATTTCGCCCACG
>DATNKQ010000336.1:0-11201 GCA_035603315.1 Thermoanaerobaculia bacterium | reverse complement strand
GCCAGCCGCTCGCTCTCGGCGGTGCGCTCCGCCAGGCGGTCGCGCATCTCGCCGAAAGCGGCGGAGAGCCGCGCTACCTCGCTGATGTTGCTGGGGGGGAGCGGCGCCCAGCGGTTGCCCGCCGTCAGCTGGTCGACGGCGTCCGCCAGGGTGCCCAGCGGGCGGGCGATGCGGCGGGCGGTCACCACGCCGGCGCAGACGGCGAGGCCGGCGCAGAGGAGGAGGAGCAGGAAGGCCATGTCGCGGCCCCGGCGCACGCCGGCGAGCGCCGCCGCCCGCGGCCGCTCGACGGCCACCGCCCAGCCGATCCGCGGCACGGCGGCAAAGGCTGCCAGCAGGTTGCCCGCCCGCGGCAGCCGGCCAACGGCGACGTCGGCGTCCCAACCCCGAGGCAGCGGAGCGGGCTGCCTGCCGGCCGGCGGTGGAGGGCGCGGATCGACGCCCGAGTCGAGGACGGCGATCGTCCGTCCGTGGCCGTCGGCCAGAGTGATCGCCGAACCCGGACGGGAGAGACGGCGGGAGAGCGAGTCGGGGTCGAGCATCGAGACGAGGACGCCGGCCCGGCGGCCCTGCGGCCTGGGGATCGGCGTGCTCAGGAGCAGGCGCGTCCGGCCCCGCATCTCGATCACGTGGAGCACGAGGACGGGCTGCGCCTGCCCGCCGATCTCCAGCGCCAGCGCGCGGGCCAGGCCCGGCGGAAGGTTCAGCCCGCCGGTCGCCGCCAGCGGCTCGCCGGCAGGCCCCAGGGTCGCGAAGGCGGCGACGTCGGGGTGGATCCGCCCGGTGCTCTCGAGGTAGGGGCCCTGCGCCTCCGGAGTCATCGGGGCGCGCCCCGCGGTGGCCGCCACGGCGGCGGCGCGGGCGCCGTTGAACTCCAGGAAATCGGCGATGTTCTGGGCGATGGCGTCGGCCTCGATCTGCTGCAGCGAGACCGCCTGCTCGGCGGCGAGCTGCTCCTCCTGGGTGGTGACCACGGCGACGGCCAGGATGAGCGCTCCCGTCGAAGCCAGGGCGAGCGCCAGGGCGAGCCGGGTCTGCAGGGTCGAGGCTTCGGCCCGCTCGAGCCAGCGGCGCAGCCACGGTAGGGCGGCGACCGTCAGGCCGCCGCCGCAGTAGACGGCGACGCCGGTCCAGGCGCGGGCGGGCAGCGCCACCAGCAGGCCGTAGGCGAAGAGCGCGAGGCCGGCATAGAGGTGGGCGAGCCGCAGGAGGCGCCGTCGCACGGGCCGCACCTGCACCCCGGCGAGGACCGGGCCGGAGGTCAGCAGGCCGGCGCCGAGCCAGACGAGGAGGTGCCGGCTGGGGTCGAAGAAGGGGACGAGGTAGAGGCGTGGAATCGTCAGGGCCACCAGGCCGGCGAGCATGCTGGCGCCGCCCATGAGCAGACCGAGGAGGTCGCCCGCCGCGGCCGGCGCCGGGCGGTGCGCCCCCGGCAGGAGGCCGGCGAGGCCGGTGCCGAGCCCGAGGACGCAGTAGACGATGGTGCCCGTCCAGGCGCCGGCGCCGTAGAAGGCGCCGGCCAAGAACAGCAGCACGATCCCCGCCCCGGCGTGCGCGGCCGCCGTCGCCAGCGCTCCCGGCCGCACCACCGGCACCGCCAGGAGGGCCGCCCCGGAGAGCAGCGCCGCCAGCCCCCACCAGACGAGGTGAGAGGCCGTGCCGGCGAAGGGGAGGAAGAGGAACTGGTGCGGCGCCACCAGGACGAAGGCGCCGATGAAACCGCAGAACAGGCCGATCGCCCATTGCAGGCTGTCGACGGAAAGGCGGGTCAGCACGGCGGCTCCAGGATACCCAACTTTCGCTCCCGGCTCCCGTACTACCCTGTGCTAACGTCCCGGCCGTCCCGCTCCCCAGGAGGATCGACATGCGCCTCGTCCACCGCGCCCTCGCCGTCTGTTTCGCCGCCTCGTCCAGCTGCGCCGCCGCCATCGCCTCGGCGGCTCCGGCTCCGGCTCCGAATTTGCCGCTGGCCGGCTTCGGCGCCGCCGCCGCCGCCGAGGAGCGGGCGCTCGAAGCGCGCTTCGATTCGTTCCTCCAGGCCGCGGACCAGCGGGAGTGGATGAAGCGGTTGACGGCGCGGCCCCACCACGTGGGGTCTCCCTACGGCAAGGAGAACGCCGACTTCCTGGCGGGCCTCTTCCGCTCCTGGGGCTTCGAGACGCGGATCGAGGAGTTCCAGGTCCTCTTCCCGACGCCCAAATCGCGCCTCCTCGAGATGGTCGCGCCGACTCCCTTCCGCGCCGCGCTGGCCGAGAAGCCGCTCCCCGAAGACGCGACATCGAGCCAGACGGCCGAGCAACTCCCGGTCTACAACGCCTACTCGACGGACGGCGACGTGACGGGCGAGCTGGTCTACGTCAATCAGGGGGTGCCCAAGGACTACGAGGAGCTCGAGCGCCGCGGCATCGACGTCAAGGGCAAGATCGTCCTCGCGCGCTACGGCGGCTCCTGGCGGGGCATCAAGCCGAAGGTAGCGGCCGAGCACGGCGCCGTCGGCTGCATCATCTACTCGGATCCCAAGGAGGACGGCTACTTCCAGGGCGACGCCTACCCCAAGGGGGGATGGCGGCCGGAGCAGGGAGCGCAGCGCGGCTCGGTGGCGGACGCCCCGCTCTACTCCGGCGACCCGCTGACTCCCGGCGTGGGGGCGACGGCGGACGCCAAGCGGCTGGACCGCAAGGACGCCAAGACCATCACCCGCATCCCCGTCCTGCCCATCTCCTACGGCGACGCCCTGCCGCTCTTCCAGGCGCTGGCAGGGCCGATGGCGCCGGAGGAGTGGCGCGGCGCCCTGCCGGTCCCCTACCACCTGGGACCGGGGCCGGCGAAGGTCCACCTGGCCCTTGCCTTCGACTGGAAGCTGGTGCCGGCGCGCGACGTCATCGCTGTCCTTCGCGGCGCCGAGAGCCCCGACCAGTGGATCGTCCGCGGCAACCATCACGACGGCTGGGTCTACGGCGCCGCCGATCCGATCTCCGGCATGGTCGCCGTGCTCGCCGAGGCGAAGGCTCTGGGCGAGCTGGCGAAGGGCGGCTGGCGGCCGAAGCGCACCCTCGTCTACGCAGCCTGGGACGGCGAGGAGCCGGGGCTCCTGGGATCGACCGAGTGGGCGGAGACCCACGCCGCCGAGCTCCAGCAGAAGGCGGTCGCCTACATCAACACCGACAGCAACTCGCGCGGCCTCCTCTTCGGCGAGGGCTCCCACACCCTGACGACCCTCTTCGACCAGATCGCCCGCGACGTCACCGATCCGGAGAAGGGGGTGAGCGTCGGCGAGCGGGCGCGCGCCTTCGCGGTCCTCGAGGGGACGGCCGAGGAGCGGGAGGAGGCGCGCTCCGGCAAGCCCCTGCCGCTCGCCCCCATGGGCTCGGGGTCGGACTACACACCCTTCCTCCAGCACCTGGGGATCGCCTCCCTCGACTTCGGCTACAGCGGCGAGGAGGAGTACGGCCAGTACCACTCGATCTACGACTCCTTCGATCACTTCATCCGCTTCATGGACACCAAGTTCGAGTACGGCGTCGCCATGGCGAAGACGGGCGGCCGGGCCGTCCTGCGGCTCGCCGACGCTCCGGTCCTGCCCTTCGATTTCACCTCCTTCGCGGAGACCGCCGGCAAGTACGTCAAGGAGGTGGTGAAGCTCGCCGACGACCTGCGCGCCGAGACGGCCGAGCGCAACCGGCGGCTCGACGACCGCGTCTACGAGGAGGTCGACGATCCGACCCAGCGCTGGGTGACGCCGAAGCGACAGGATCCAGTGTCCTTCCTGAACTTCGCGCCCCTGCAGAACGCCGCCGCCGCCCTCGACAAGAGCGCCCAGGCCTACGAGAAGGCGATGAAGAAGCGCGGCGACGAGCCGCTGCCGGCCGGCGCCCGCCAGGCCCTCAACGAGATCCTCCTGAAGTCGGAGCGCGCCTTGACCCGCCCCGAGGGGCTGCCCGGCCGGCCCTGGTACGTCCACCAGATCTACGCCCCCGGCTTCTACACCGGCTACAGCGCCAAGACGCTCCCCGCGGTGCGCGAGGCGATCGAGCAGCGCCGGTTCAAGGAGGCCGGCGAGCAGATCGAGATCGTCGCCCATATTCTCACCGGCTTCGCCGCCGAGATCGACCGCGCGACCGCCGTCATCAGCGGCGCGGGGACTTAGTTCTCTAAGCCGGCGACCGCCGGCGGCCCTGTGCTAACGTCTGGCCGCCCAATTCCTGGAGACCTTCCATGCGCCGTCTTTTCCTAGTCCTGCTGCTTGCCTCCGCTCTCGCTGCCCAGGCGGCGCCCGTTACCGATTTGCCGCTCGCCGGCTTCAGCGCCGCCCATGCCTCCGAAGAGCGCTCGCTCGAGGCCCGCTTCGTCGCCTCGCTCCGGCGCGACGACCTCCGCGACTGGCTGAAGCGGCTCTCCGCGCGCCCGCACCACCTGGGCTCCGCCTACGACAAGGAGAACGCGGAATTCATCGCCGGCCTCTTCCGCTCCTGGGGCTTCGACACCCGCATCGAGGAGTTCCAGGTGCTCTTCCCGACGCCTAAGACGCGCCTCCTCGAGATGGTCGCCCCGCACCGCTTCACGGCGACGCTCGCCGAGCCCGCGCTGCCGGAGGACGCCACCTCGAACCAGACCGGCGAGCAGCTGCCGACCTACAACGCCTACTCGATCGACGGCGACGTCACCGGCGATCTCGTCTACGTCAACTATGGCGTGCCCAAGGATTACGAGGCGTTGGACCGCAAGGGGATCGACGTCAAAGGCAAGATCGTCCTGGCGCGCTACGGCGGCTCCTGGCGCGGCATCAAGCCGAAGGTGGCGGCCGAGCATGGCGCCATCGGCTGCATCATCTACTCCGACCCCAGAGACGACGGCTACTTCGAAGGCGACGTCTATCCGCGGGGACCCTACCGCAACGACCACGGCGTGCAGCGCGGCTCGGTGGCCGACATGCCGCTCTACCCCGGCGACCCGCTCACTCCGGGGGTCGGCGCCACTCCGGAGGCCAAGCGCCTGGACATCAAGAGAGCGCCGACGCTGACCAAGATCCCGGTCCTCCCCATCTCCTATGCCGACGCCACGCCTCTTCTGCAGGCGCTGGGTGGACCGCGGGCGCCCGAGGCGTTCCGCGGCGCGCTCCCCCTCACCTACCACCTGGGCCCCGGCCCCGCGCGCGTCCACCTCAAGGTGGCGTTCAACTGGGGCATGGTGCCGGCGCGCGACGTCATCGCCCGCCTGCCCGGCGCCGAGCGGCCCGACGAGTGGATCGTCCGCGGCAATCACTACGACGCCTGGGTCAATGGCGCCGACGATCCCTTGAGCGGCCAGGTGGCCATGCTGGAGGAGGCGCGGGCAGTGGCCGAGCTGGCGAAGGGCGGCTGGAAGCCGAAGCGCACGATCGTCTACGCAGCCTGGGACGGCGAGGAGCCGGGGCTCCTGGGCTCGACCGAGTGGGTTGAGACACACGAGGCGGAGCTGCGCGACAAGGCCGCCGTCTACATCAACTCCGACTCCAACAGCCGCGGCTACCTGTTCCTGGGCGGCTCGCACGTCCTCGAGCGCTTCATGAACCAGGTCGCCCGCGATGTCAAGGACCCCGAGACGGGGATGTCGGCGCTGGAGCGCGACCGCGCCGCCGCCATCGTCTTCCGTCCGGAGGAGCGCCAGGAGGCGCGCGAGCGCGGCGACTTGCGGATCTCCGCCCTGGGTTCGGGCTCCGACTACACCCCGTTCCTCCAGCACGTCGGCGTCCCCTCGCTCAACCTGGGCTTCGGCGGCGAGGTCGGCGCCGGCCAGTACCACTCGATCTACGACTCCTTCGACCACTACACGCGCTTCCTCGACCCCAAGTTCGATTACGGGTTGGCGCTCGCCGAGACCGGCGGCCGCGCCGTCCTGAGGCTCGCCTACGCCGACGTCCTCCCTTACGAGTTCGGCGACTTCGCCGACACCGTCGGCACCTATGTCAAGCAGGTGAAGAAGCTCGCCGACGACCTGCGCCAGGAGACCGAGGAGACCGACCGGGAGATCGAAGACCACACCCTGACGGCGGTGGCGGATCCCGCCGAGCCCTACGTCCCGCCGGTCGCCAAGCCGCCTGTGCCCCACCTCAACTTCGCCCCCCTGGACAACGCGCTCGGCGTCCTCCAGAAGAGCGCGCGCGAGTATCAGAAGGCGGAGAAGGCGGCGAGCGGCTCCGACGGGACCTGGACCCTGCCCTTGGGGTCGCAAAAGGCGCTCGACCTGGCGCTGATGAAGACCGAGCGCGAGCTCATTCTGCCCGCGGGGCTGCCGCGCCGCCCGTGGTTCCGCCATCAGATCTACGCCCCGGGCTTCTATACCGGCTACGGCGTCAAGACCCTGCCGGGGGTGCGCGAGGCCCTGGAGCAGCGCGACTGGAAAGAGGCCGAGGAGCAGGTCGGCATCGCCGCCGGCGCCATCGAGGCCTTCGCCGCCCAGCTCGACCGCGCGGCTGCCATCCTCAAGCCGCCTGCCGGCGGCTAGCGCGCTGACAAAAGTCACGCCCAAGTCCTGACATCCCTCCCTCCGCGGCGCGCCCTCCGCGGCCGCAGAATCCTCCTCGTCAGATCCCAAGAGGAGGAACGAATGGAAATCAACGGTAGAGAAGCCCGGGGGGAGGTGGTCATCGCCGAGCTCTCGCGGGTGACCAAGCGTTACGGACAGGTGACGGCGCTCGATCGCTTCGACCTCGCGCTACGGCGGGGCGAGGTGCTGGCGCTCCTCGGCCCCAACGGCGCCGGCAAGACGACGGCGGTGCAGCTCCTGCTCGGCCTCTCCCGGCCGAGCTCGGGCACCGCCCGGCTGTTCGGCCACGATCCGCGGGACACGGCGGCGCGCGTCCGCATCGGCGCCATGCTGCAGGTCTCGAAGGTGCCCGAGACGCTCAAGGTGCGGGAGCACATCGAGCTCATCTCGAGCTACTACCCGCGCCCCATGGCCGCCGCCGACCTCATCGGCCTGGCCGGCCTCTCCGGCCTCGAGGAGCGGCCGTTCGGCAAGCTCTCCGGCGGACAGCGCCAGCGCGTGCTCTTCGCCCTCGCCCTCTGCGGCGATCCCGATCTCCTGTTCCTCGACGAGCCCACGACGGGCCTGGACGTCGAATCGCGGCGCGGCCTATGGAGCGCCGTCGCCGAGCTCGTGCGGGGCGGGCGGACGGTCCTCCTCACCACCCACCACCTGGAGGAGGCCGACGCGCTGGCCGGCCGCATCGTCCTCCTGGATCGCGGACGTCTCCTGGCCGAGGGCTCCCCGGCGGAGATCAAGGCCCGCGTCGTAGGGCGGCGGGTCCGCTGCCTTACCCGTCTACAGCTCGCCGACCTGCTGCTCCTCCCCGGCGTCTCCGGCGGCCGGCGCGACGGCGAGGAGACCGAGCTGATCGTCAATGCGGCCGAGCCCGTCGTCGCCGAGCTGCTGCGGCGAGACCCCGGCCTCGCCAACCTCGAGGTCCGGGGCGCGGGCCTCGAAGAGGCCTTCCTCGCTCTCACCGGACGCCCTGATCAAGCCACCGACAAGGAGGCCGCATGAACCCTCTCGATTTGCAACCCCGGCGCAACCTGCCGCGCATCTATGCCCTGGAAGCGAAGTACGAGTTCCTGAAGCTCTTCCGGTTGCCGGCCTACGTGGTGCCGACCCTCGCCTTTCCGCTCTTCTTCTACCTCCTTTTCGGGCTGACCTTCCGCAACGAGGTGGTGGCGGGAAAGGTCGGCATGGCCACCTACCTGATCGCCACCTACGGCACCTTCGGGGTGATCGGGGCGTCGCTCTTCGGCTTCGGGGTGGGGGTGGCGACCGAGCGCGGCCAGGGATGGATGCTGTTCAAGCGGGCGACGCCGATGCCGCCCATGGCCTACTTCGCCGCCAAGACCTTCATGAGCGTGCTCTTCGGGCTCCTCATCGTTGCCGCCCTCTTCACCCTGGGCGCCACCTTCGGCGGCGTGCGGCTCCCCGCGCTCACCTGGCTCTCCCTGGGAGGGGTCCTCATCGCCGGCGCCCTGCCCTTCTGCGCCTTCGGGCTCGCCCTGGGATACTTCGCGGGTCCCAACTCCGCTCCCGCCGTCGTCAATCTCATCTACCTGCCGTCGGCCTTCTGCTCCGGGCTGTGGATCCCCATCCGCTTCCTGCCCCATTTCATCCAGCGGCTGGCGCTCTTCCTGCCCAACTATCACTTCGGCCGGCTCGCCCTCAAGATGATCGGGGCCGGCGACGGCGGCCCGGCCTGGTCGAGCGTCGTCTTCCTCGGCGCCTTCACCGCCCTCTCCCTGGTCGCCGCCCGCATCGGCTTCCGCCGGGATGAGGGGAAGACCTACGGATAAGCGGAGGATCGGAGCGGAGGACCCAGGTGCTATCGTCGTCACGACGACCGGAGGAACGATGCGGCTCCTGCCCGACAAGCCCGAGATGGGCTGGCTCCCCTACGGCTGGCTGATCTACCTCACGGGTTTCGTGGCCTACCCGGCGATGACCGGCGCCTCCGCCGGGCGCTGGGCCGCCACGGCGGCCGGCCTCGCCGTCTTCCTGGTGCTCTACTTCTGGGGCCACTGGCGGGAGGGTCCCGCCCTCCTGTGGAACGTCGGCGGGATCGTCCTCCTGGCCATCGTCTTCTCACCGACCAACCCCGGGGCGAGCTCCTTCTGGATCTATGCCGCCGCCTTCCTGGGCGACGCCGGCAGCCGGCGCTTCGCCTTCCGCGGCCTCCTGCTTCTCTTGGCGGTCCTTGCGGTCGAGACCTGGCTCGTGCACCTGCCGTTCTACGTCTGGCTGCCGTCGGCGGTCTTCTCGCTCCTCATCGGCGGGGTGACGATCGAGCAGGCCGAGGTCCGGCGGGCCAACGCCAAGCTCCACCTGGCGCAGGAGGAGATCGAGCGGCTGGCCAAGGTGGCGGAGCGCGAGCGCATCGCCCGCGACCTCCACGACCTCCTCGGCCACAGCCTCTCGCTGATCACCCTCAAGGCCGAGCTGGCGGGCAGGCTCCTCGGCCGCGACGGCGCCCCCGATCGCGAGCGCGCGGAGCGCGAGGTGCGGGAGATCGAGCGCATCTCCCGCGAGTCGCTCAAGGAGGTGCGGAGCGCCGTCACCGGCTATCGCGCCGAGGACCTGCCGGCCGAGCTTTCGCGGGCGCGCCTGGCGCTCGAGTCGTCGAGCGTCGCCTGCGAGTATTTCGCCACCGCGCTCGACCTCCTGCCGGCGCAGGAGAGCGCTCTCGCCTTCGCTCTCCGCGAGGCGGTCACCAACGTGCTGCGGCACTCCGCGGCACGCACCTGTCGGGTGCGGATCGAGCAGGGTGCGGACGCCGTCACCCTCGAGGTGCGGGACGACGGCCGCGGCGGCCTGGCGCCGGAGGGGGCGGGCCTGACGGGCATGCGGGAGCGCCTCGCCGCCTTGGGCGGCCGGCTGGAGCGCTCGGGCGAGCACGGGACGCGCCTCCTCGTTACCCTGCCCGTCCTCCCGCCGGGAGCTGCCGCCCGCCGGCCGCGCGTGCTCCCGGCGGCCGATGGCGAAAAGCGCGTTCCCCCTGCACTCGCCTCCGCCAGCCGCCTGTGAGCATCCGCGTCCTCATCGCCGAAGACCAGTCGATGGTACTGGGGGCGCTCGCCGCGCTCCTCGGGCTCGAGACCGACCTCGAGGTCGTCGCCCAGGCCCACGACGGCCGCGAGGCCCTGGCTCTCGCCCTCTCCCAGCGGCCGGACGTCGTGCTCACCGACATCGAGATGCCGGCGATGACCGGCCTCGAGCTGGCGGCCGAGCTCAAGCGCCGAGGGAGCGCGGCGCGGATCGTCATCCTCACCACCTTCGCCCGTGCCGGCTACCTGCGCCGGGCGCTCGAGGCCGGCGCTTCTGGATACCTCTTGAAAGACACCCCCTCCGGCGAGCTGGCGGAAGCCATCCGTCGCGTCCACGCGGGGCTGCGGGCGGTCGATCCCGCCCTCGCCGCCGAGGCCTGGAGCGAGCCCGACCCGCTGACCGACCGCGAGCGCCAGGTGCTGCGCCTGGCGGCCGAGGGCCTGCCCACCGCCCGCATCGCCGCCGACCTCCACCTCTCCGAGGGTACGGTCCGCAACTACCTTTCGGAGGCGATCAGCAAGCTGGGCGCGGGCAACCGGGTGGAGGCGGCGCGCATCGCCCGCGAAAAGGGGTGGCTATAACACTACCTTTACGCCCCACGGGTCGACTTCACCGCGCCGCTTCGTTACAGTCCACGCATGAGCGAGAACACCACTCCCGAGAACCAGGACTTCGCGGCCATCCTGGCCGAATTCGAAGAGGGCAAACCGGCTGCCGACGCGAGCGCCGGCCCCAAGGTGGGCGACAAGGTCAGCGGAAAGATCGTCTCGATCGGGCCGGAAGCCGCCTTCGTCGACCTCGGCGGCAAGGCCGAGGGGATGATCGAGCTGGCGCAGGTCAGCGACGCCGAGGGCAAACTCGAGGTGGCGGTGGGCGATACGGTCGACGCCACGGTCACCTCGCTCGATCCCGAGAGCGGGACGCTCGTCCTGCGGCGGCGGGTGGGGCGGGGCGCCGAGGTCAAGTCCGAGATCGAGCAGGCGCACGCCGCCGGCATCCCCGTCGAGGGCCTGGTCACCGCCGTGGTCAAGGGCGGTGTCGAGGTGCAGGTGGCGGGGATGCGGGCGTTCTGTCCGGTCTCCCAGCTCGAGCTGCGCTACGTCGAGAACCCCGAGAAGTTCGTCGGCCAGCGGTTGACCTTCCGCATCACCCGCTACGAGGAGGGAGGGCGCGGCCGGCGGCCGAATATCGTCCTCTCGCGCCGCGCCCTCTTGGAAGAGGAGGCGCAGGCGAAAGCCGCCGAGACCCGCGCCCGGCTGGCCCCGGGGGCGATCGTCAAGGGGACGGTGACGGCGCTGACCGACTATGGGGCGTTCGTCGATCTCGGGGGGTTGGAGGGGATGCTCCACGTCAGCGAGATCGGCTACGCCCGCACCGCCCATCCCAAGGACGTGCTGACGGTCGGCCAGGAGCTCGAGGTGCAGGTGCTGAAGATCGAGCCCGGCAAGGACGCCAAGCGGGGCGAGCGCATCTCGCTCTCGCGCAAGGCCCTGGAGCGCGATCCCTGGCAGGACGCCGCCGCCCGCTTTCCGGAACGCTCGCGGGTGAAGGGCCGGGTGCTGCGGCTGGAGTCGTTCGGCGCCTTCATCGAGGTGGCCCCGGGGCTCGAAGGGCTCGCCCACATCAGCGAGCTCGGCGGC
>DATNKQ010000643.1:0-14134 GCA_035603315.1 Thermoanaerobaculia bacterium | reverse complement strand
GTGGCGGCGTGAGCTATGCATGTGGAAAACATCCCCTCTTCCCCCGGACCCCCATCACCCTGGCCGGCGATCTGCCGGAGTATGGAAGGCTGCCGCCCCCACCCACCACCCGGCACCCTCCCACACCCCTTGGAAAACGCTACGCGTTTTCCACAGCCCACCGGCCACGACGACGGCGGAGGGAGGGAAAGTCGCACAAACCCTAAACTGTCCACCGAAACGGGGCAGGTCCACGTGGCCCTCTTCGTCAGCGGCGAGGTTCAGGCGCGGAGTCAATTTCTTGGGTTTCCCGTGCAATTGCCCGAGGAGAGGCTGGGAGGCGGGTTGGCGGATTTCGCGCTTCTCCGCTGCGGGGGGAAAGTGGGTCAGATCCTCGCACCCCGGGAGGGCGATGTCGTCGTCCCGGAAGACAAGGTCGAGGTGCAAGTCTTGCGCAGAGGCTTTTATCTCACCGCAGTGCTTCATCCGGTGAGCAATGGTGGCTACTTCCCGCAACACCTGTCGCCGGCGCCCGCGCCGGCGGAGCCGGGATCCGAGGTATTTCTGGCGGTGGACTACGGCAACGCGATTCATTTCCAAGTCTACGTTGGGTTTTCGGCCGATCCGCAATTCCTCAGCGGACAAGACGAGGTCGACACCCTCCCCGTGCAGGACGCGGTGGGGCGGACCGTTCATTGGCTCGGTCCGATCAACGTTCGAGTCCACAATTCATGAAAGGAGAGTCGTCAATGCAACCCACGGCAAGAACCATGATCATCCGGGTGACGCTGGCTATCGTCGGGATCGGACTGGCCGTTACGCCGGCCGGCTCGGCACAGGCGGCGGCCGGTAGCTCGACAGGCCAAGTGGAGATCCTGTCCCCCAAGGACGGCCAGCACATCGGGGCCGAAGGGGATGCGCTTTGCCCGAGCGCTCCCCAGCCATGTTTCAAGATCCGAGCCGAGGGCCGCGTGCCGGAGGAGCGTTTCCCGTTCTTCGCTGTGGAACCGGTCCTGGTGAGCCCCAAGATGTGGATCCAGCCGCTCATCCACCGCGCCAGGCAGGATGGTTCCTTCAGCGGTCTGGTCTACCTGGGAAAGGAAGGCAACGGTGCCCTACAGTATTTCAAGATCTATCTTTTCGCCTGCGAGAGACAGGACCGGTTTAGCGACGGCGACACGATGTTCAATCCCCCTACGGACTGCCTGGTGAGCGCCCCGGTCGAAGTCTACCGGGAGCGGTAGGCGCTCGATCGGTGGAGTGCTGCCGCGGAGACCTTTGACCATGCGATGGCAAGCACTTGACTCGGTTCTTACCGTTGCTCTTCTCGGCACTCACGCTACCGAAGCGCAGCCGCCCCAGCGTATGCAGGGCCCGCCCGATCCCGTGGCGGCCAGCACCCAGACCGAGGCCCACGCCCGCCAAGGCGGCGATCAGGACCGCCACGCCAGAGCGCTAGTCAGCCTCGGCTGGGCGTGGAATCCGAAGAGCGACCTGGTGGGCACCCTCGCTAACTGCGAGGCCATCGCGGCGTTCGACCAGCGCTCCTCCCTGCCGCCGGCTCTCCGCTGCTTGGCCAACAGCTATTGCAAGGACGAAGATCTCGAACGGTCGAGAGCCGCAGCGGCCAAGCTGCGCGACAAGGCGCGCCAGCTTGGCGATTCGATCGCCGAAGCAGAGGGACTCGCGGCTCTTGCCGATGTCGAGATCCTCGACGGCAACCTGATGCGGGCCGCGGAGCTGCTAACCGAGAGTGCAAGCCTGCGAGCCGGCCGCAGACCTAGTACGGGTCGTTCGAGGCCGAACACAAGCTCGTGCGCGCCTTCCTGTCGCCCAGGCCGGCTTCACCGTTGTCGCCGGCCTGCGCTAGCCCTGCCGGCGTCTGACGCCCTCTGAACGTAGGAATTCCCGGTGCAACCGACCTTGCCCCAACCCCCGGCCTTCCTCGATTCCCGCTCGATGCTCACGCCCGGCCTGGCCGGCGCCGTTGTCATGCTATTGACCAACACCTTGTACCAGCAGTTCTCCTTACCCCAGCGGTGGACGGCTCTTGCGCTCAGCTTCGGCCTCGGTCTCCTCGTCTTCAGCGACCGGAGGTCCGCGCTCTGGCAGCGAGCCTTGCTCTACATCCTCAACTCGCTGATCATCTTTTCCATGGCCGTCGGTGCCAACGCTGTCGGCCAGGTCATCACCTCTCCCCGCGCCACACCCCGCGGCATCGAGATCGGTGCATCGTCCCATCGCGCCCATTTCGGCGACTGGTTCTGAGGCATTTCTGCCGGGCGCGCGACCCATTCTTTGGGCGCTTTTTGCCCGGAGAGACTGGAGCGCCCCAGCTCGCCGCTCGCCCGTGCCTTTGCCGTCCATTGCCGTGCCCCTTCGGCATCGGCCCGCCGGGCCACGGCCTACCCCCTGGCCGGCCCCCGCTCACACCTCCTGGAACCCGATGCCGTAGGGCTCGCCCGGGCTGGCGTAGATCGTCAGGACCTCGAACTGGGCACTCTCCGGCGCGTCCTCGTCGGCCGAGAGATCCCGCCACCACGCGATCCATCGCCCCGCGAAGTAGACGAGCGAGACGCGGGCATCCTCGGCCGTATGGTCGAGGTACCACTCGTCCTTCCGCACCGCCTCGGCGATCTCCTCGGGAGCCCAGGGGGCGAAGTGGATGGCGACGACGGCGTCGTAGAGCGCGCGGCGGGTCGCCTCGTTGACCTGAGTCAGATCGATGGGGGGTGGAACGGTCGGCGGGGTAGACTCCGGGAAGCCTGGCATGAGGTAGGTCCTCCTGTCGGGTCAGGTCCCGGCATCGGCTGCAACCTTCGCCGGGGCCGCTTCTGTTTTGGCGGGGGAGCGTCCCCCTTCCCCCGGGAACGGCTCGGCTCCTCTCGCTCCGTTCCTCGGGATAACGTTGACAAGCTTAACTAGAGATCGAGAACTTTGTCAAGGATATTTGGCGGGATAGGCTTCTCCCGATGACGCGGACCAGCGATCCCCAACGCGACGCCTTCGTCCTGGCCCGATGGGCCGAAGGAAAGACCCTCAAGGAGATCGGCAGCGTTCTCGGGATCTCGCGGCAAGGCGTTGGATCCATCCTGAGACGCCTGGGAGCTCCGAAGAGGAGAACCGAGGGGATGCAGGGCTGCTCGGTCCCGGGATGCCCGCGAGCGCACACGGCGCGAGGCTACTGCCGGATGCACCTGCTTCGCGTGTACCGCACCGGCGAGCCGGGCCAGGCGGCTCCGCTGCGGCAGCGGGGGCGCGGCGAGGAGGTGGGGGAGGGGTCGCGTGAGGGATAGCAGCGGAAATCCCCGCAGGGCGCCCTCCGCCCGAGGAGATTGGAGCGGATAGCCCGACCCCGGCCGAAGGTCCGGGGGCACGCCCCAAGGCAGCTGTTTCCCTAAGCCGAGGAAAGAAACAAGGCGCCGTAAGCTTCAAGCCCCGACGATTCGCAGTTCGAAGTCCCGCAGCCGAAAGACCTGGAGGATGTAGGAGAGCGCCATGTCCTTGGCGCTCGCGAAGTCGCCGGCGCGGACGGGAAACGCGTCCTCACGAGTCTCTCCGCCTCGCGTGTACGTTACGGACGCCATGAAGAGCCGGACGTTCGACATCGCCCCCGCCTTCTGTTCTCGATTCCTACTCTCCTCTTCCGTCTTCCCCTAGCCTCAACCCCGTCCCCTGGACGCGCCTGCCTGGATGCCCGGAGGTCGGGCCGTGGCATCCAGGGCTTAGGGTCGATTCACGATTCACACCCGGCGCCATGACTCCGGAGCCCTGCATCGAGGTTGTATGATAAACTCAAAAAAATAATAAAAATAAGGACACAAGGAAAATCATATGCAGAAAATCAGATATCCACAAATCTGTCTTCAGGCTCTGCTCCTGGGACTGCTCTTCGCGGCCGCGGCAGAGGCTCGCAGCGGTTGCTGCTCCCACCACGGCGGAGTCTGCGGCTGCTCCTGCTGCGACGGCTCCCCGCTCTCGAGCATCTGCGCGCCGTACTACCCGAACTGCGGCTCCCAGCCTCCCCAGGCCCCCTACAACCTGACCGCCGAGCTGAGCTCTCCCACGAAGGTTCTCCTCCGCTGGGTGGACGATTCGACGGACGAGACCTCCTTCCGCATCGAGCGTCGCGCCGGCGCCTCCATCTTCCAGGAGGTATCCTCGGTCGGGACCAATGTCACCTCGGCAACCGTCGCCCCTCTCGCACCCGACACGTCGTATGTCTTCCGGGTGAGGGCAAGGAACGCCCAGGGAGACTCCGCCACAACGAACGAGGCAGGCGTCACCACACCCCCCGCGCCCAAGCCGGAGCCTTGCAGCCCGAGCGGCACCGACCTGTGCCTCCTCGAGAGCCGATTCAAGGTCGAAGCCACGTGGAGGACGCCGGACGGCGGCTCGGGCATGGCCCGGGTGGTGAAGCTGACGGACGATTCAGGCTACCTCTGGTTCTTCGCTGCCTCGAACATCGAGGCCATCGTCAAGGTCCTCGACGGCTGCGCCCTCAACAACCGGTTCTGGGTGTTCGCCGGCGGGCTCACCAACGTCGAGACGGTCCTGACGGTGACGGACAGCCAGACGGGGATCATGAAGACCTACACCAACCATCAGAGAACGCCGTTTCAACCGATCCAGGACACCTCGGCTTTCGAGACCTGCCCGTAGCGTAGAGGGAGCTGCAGGTCGGCAGGGAAGGAGAGAGCTGTCTGCCTGCCCCGCGGGAGACTCAGGGGACCAGCGTGCAGCGGGTGCTTGCTCTACGCGGCGGCTCGCCGAAGCGAAACCCGGTCATCGGCATCCGCGGCGAGCTCTTCGAGTCCGCCACCGCGCCGCCTCGAGCGCAGCGGCCGCGAGGTGGGAGCTGTTGGGGTTCACGCTTCCAACCTGCGGCGCCAGAACTCGCTCTCAGGCCAACGTCGCTCGGTCGCGTAGTGGCGGTCGCGCACTCGCGCGTAGCCGGCGAACTCCTCCCGCACGAAACTCCGGTACCGCTCGAGCGCTCGCTCGTCGCCCTTCGCCAGCAGGTCGGCGATGGCATACGAGGCGAAGATTCCCGAGCGCAGGGCCTTGACGATGCCGGCCGAGGAGAGCGGGTCGAAGGTCGACGCCGCGTCGCCCACCGCGAGCCACCCCGAGCCGGCCGCGGAATCGAGCCGGCGGGAGCTCGCGGCGCAGACCGTCAAGGGTCCCAGCGCCCGGGCTCCGCGGAGGGCCGCGCCCACGTGCGAGGTCGCCGCGAGCCGGCGCGACCACTCGCCCGCGTCGGAGAGCCGCAAGCGGCGGGCGAGGTCGGCGTCGGAGAGGCAGGCGGCGACGCGCCGGCCTCCGGGGAGGCCCGTCGTGTACCACCAGCCGTCGGCACAGGCCTCGACAAGAGTTCGGCCGTCGGCGTTGCCCGCCCCTTCGCAGTCGGCGAAGAAGCGGGCGAAACCGCACAGGCGGTCGGCGACGACAAAGCGCGCGCCACACCGCCGCGCGAAGGGCCGCCGCGCTCCCCGTCGCGTCGACGACGAAGCGGGCGGCGAGCACCTCGCGGGCCCGGCTTTCTGCTGCCGCTTCTCGTATTTGGCTGGACTGAGATAGCCCACCGCCGAGACCCGACCACAGCGAGGTAGAGGATCCCAACTACGTCGGGATGTAAGTGCTGTCGGCGACCCAGAGCCGGTCAGACCTCGCCGCCGCGAAGCTGCGTTCGACCAGTCGGGAGCCGGCCGGGCTTGACGATCGCACACCGTTCTCGCGAAGCGGTGCCGGCGGCTCACCGCTTCCAGGCCCGCGGCCTGCATCAGGTCGAGCCACGCGATACGACTCACCGCCACGCTTTCATCGGCCGTTTCGTCTGCACCGGTGATCCACAGGTCCCGCGCGGCTCCCGACGACGCTGGTCGAAGTAGGGTTGGACTCCACGGTCTTCCAGCGCCGGGATTCGATGCCCTCGGTGCGTCCGCCTCCGCCTCCCGTCTTCTTGACGCGTGTGAACGATTACTGTATAATCATAAGTTCTGAGTAGACTACTCAAGTGGAGGCTTATATGGTAAGTCCTAGAATAACGAGTTTCAAGCGAATCGTCCCTAGGGGGACGTCTCTTGCCGAGGTCGCCCTGCTCAGTACCCGAACTTTTCCGGGTACTCATCTGCCGTTGGTTCTCGAGCCTAGCCTCCCAGACATTGACTTGGCGGATTGGGCTGGCGCCAACCGCAGCCAATTGGAAGACTATCTGCTGGTGCATGGGGCCCTGCTGCTGCGGGGATTCGGGATCCACTCAGCGGAGGCCTTCGAGCACTTCTGCTGCGCAGCCGTGCCGGAGCTCTACGACGACTACGGCGATCTGCCACGCGAAAGTGAGACGGAGAAAATCTACGGTTCAACTCCATATCCAGCAACTAAGACGATTCTTTTTCATAACGAAAGTTCCCATACTCCATTATGGCCAATGAAGCAGTTCTTTTTTTGCTCGAAAGCGGCCGAAAAGGGAGGCGAGACGCCGCTCGTTGATTGCAGGCGAGTATACGACAAGCTTGATCCGGCGATCCGGATTCCTCTCGCTGAGAAGGGCCTGTTGTATGTACGCCACTTCACCGACGGGCTCGACGTTAAGTGGCAGGATTTCTTCCACACTTCGGATCGGTCAGAGGTTGAAAGCCGCTGTGCCGCGGCCGGGATCAACTGTCGGTGGGCGGGAGACCACGACCTAGGTATTGCTCAGCGTGCCCCGGCGGTGGCCCGGCACCCTAAAACTGGCGAGATGGTCTTCTTCAATCAGATCCAACTCCATCACTCTTCGTGCCTCGATCCCGAGGTCCGCGAGTCGCTCGTCGCGCTTTTCGACGCCGACCAGCGTCCGCGAGACGTCTACTACGGTGACGGCACGCCGATCGAGGACTCCGTGGTCGCCGAGGTGACTGGACTCTACTGGGAGCTGGCGGTCGCGTTCCCGTGGCAAGAAGGTGACGTGGTGATGCTGGACAACATGCTTGTCGCCCACGCCCGCAACCCCTTCGAAGGTACTCGCAAGATCCTCGTCGCAATGGGAGAAATGGTGGATAAGAGTGTTTTGTGACGGCTGCAGTGTGCAACTGCTAGAAAACCAGGAATATTTAAACGAGGATCTCGCGCGGAGGTGGTTTCGGTTTCAAAAATCGCCAGTCATCATAGTTCACGGTCGGGCTCGATCCACAGCCAGGAGAAGCGATGCGGTTCATCGGGTTTCTGCTGCGATATTCGCGTAGGAACGTGATTTTGGCGGTCCTAACGGGACTGGCGAGCGGCGCGTGCAGCACCGGGTTGCTGGCGGTGGTCAACCTGGCCCTGACTGGCAGCCGACTTTCGCGGACGACTTTGATGTGGAGCTTCATCGGGCTTGCCATTTTGGTGCCGATCACGCGCTCCGCATCGGAGGTGCTTCTCCTCCAACTCGGTCAGGACACGATCTTTGGTCTACGCATGCAGCTCTCCCGTGCCGTGCTGGAGGTTCCGCTGCGCCGCCTCGAGGAGGTCGGATCACACCGCGTGCTCTCGTGCTTGACAGATGACGTACCGACGATCGCCAGTGTAATTAGCCAAATCCCCGTGCTTTCCATCAACTCGGCGCTCATTGTCGGCTGCCTCGCCTATCTCGGCTGGCTGTCGTGGCAGGTGTTGGCAGTGGTCTTGGTATTGATCAGCGTCGGCGTCGTAGGGTATCAGTTGCCGATTTTCTGGGCGACGCGCTACATGCGCCGGGCGCGCGCCCTGAGCGACGAGCTCTATCACCATTTCCGGGCTTTGACCAATGGAGCGAAGGAATTGAAACAGCATAGCGGTCGGCGCGAGGCCTTTCTTCACCAGGAGCTCAAAAAGACCGCTGAGGCCTTTCGCGGCCAGAACATCAAGGGGTTCCGAATCTTCGTCGGCGCTGCTAGTTGGGGCCAGCTACTGCTCTTCCTGGTGATCGGCCTTCTGCTCTTCGAACTACCAGCGATCACCGGAGCTGGGATTCGGACGGTGACCGGCTACACAATCACGCTCCTTTACGTGGTGGCGCCTCTACAGATTTTGATGAATATCGTGCCTCACTTCGGACGCGCCGGCGTGGCTCTGTCTAAGGTGGAGGAGCTGGGCGTCGAGCTGGCTCCCTGGACGAATGCTACCGAGCTCGGCGTGGCACGTCCTTCCCCGGCTTGGCGCCGGGTCGAGCTCCACGCGGTCACTCACACCTACCGGAGGGAAAGCGAAGACGGAGCTTTCCGGCTCGGGCCGATTGATCTCTTGCTGGAGCCTGGGGAGCTGGTCTTCGTCGTAGGAGGAAACGGCAGCGGCAAGACCACGCTGGCCAAGCTGCTTACCGGTCTTTACCTGCCGGATTCCGGGGAAATTCGACTCGATGGCCGGAGGATCGATGAAAATTCTATCGAGATGTATCGACAATATTTTTCTGTTGTCTTCTCGGATTTTTTTCTCTTCCATAAGCTGCTCGGAGTGGAAGGCGGGGCTGACCTGGATGACCGGGCCGCGGCGGCCCTGCGCCAGCTGCATCTCGAGCGCCACGTCGAGGTGCAGGGTGGCCAGTTCTCGACGATCGATCTGTCGCAGGGACAGCGCAAACGCCTGGCCCTTTTGACCGCGCTGCTCGAAGACCGGCCGATCTACCTCTTCGACGAGTGGGCCGCCGACCAGGATCCGTGGTTCAAAGAGATCTTCTATCGTCAGCTGCTGCCGATCCTCAAGAGCCGAGGCAAGTCAGTGGTCGCGATCACCCACGATGACAGGTACTACGACGTGGCCGATCGCCTGATCAAGCTCGAGGATGGCAAAGTCGCTGCGGAATCGAGCAGGACTGTCGAGCACCTCGATCGGGTCCTAAAGGACCACACATGAGCTCGATGGGGGAGGCGATCCCTGCTCCTGCCGGCCGCGACCTGACTCTCTCAGCCGTTCTGCGTCGCCGGGCCGGCGAGCGGCAGGACCAGCTCGCTTTCGTCTTTCTGCGCGATGGCGAAGTCGAGTCGGAGCGCTTGACCTATGGCCAGCTCGACCTTCGAGCTCGGGCCATCGCGGCGCGCCTCCAGGGTTGCGCGGAGCCCGGCGACCGCGCCCTCTTACTCTACCCGCCGGGGCTCGACTTCGTGGCGGCGTTCATAGGCTGTCTCTACGCTGGCGTGGTCGCGGTTCCTGTCTATCCGCCGCGCAACGACCGAACCGATCCACGCTTGGCGGCGATCGTCGGCGATGCGGCTCCGAAGCTGGCCCTCACCATCACCGGCGCATTGCCCACGATAGGAGCGGCAGGATTCGAACTAGTGGCGACCGATGGCCTGCCCGACGAATTGGCGGAGGCCTGGCGAGAGCCACAGCTAAACCCAGACGATCTGGCGCTCTTGCAATACACCTCCGGCTCGACGGCCTCCCCCAAGGGGGTCGAGGTGAGTCATCGCAACCTCGTGCACAACGAGGAGATGATCCGCGGGGCCTTCGATCAGTCGGAGGAGTCTATCGTCGTGGGTTGGCTGCCGCTCTACCACGACATGGGCCTGATCGGTAACATTCTCCAACCGCTGTCGATCGGCGCTCGTTGCATCCTGATGTCGCCGGTCGCCTTCCTGCAGCGGCCCTTGCGCTGGCTGGCGGCGATCACGCGCTACCAGGCGACGACCAGCGGTGGCCCCAACTTCGCCTACGACCTCTGTGTACGGAAGGTCTCGACCGCCGAACATGCTGAGCTCAACCTGCGGAGCTGGCGGGTGGCCTTCAGCGGGGCCGAGCCGGTTCGTGCAGACACCCTGGAGCGCTTCACGGCGGCCTTCGGCTCGTGCGGCTTCGACCGCCGAGCCTTTTACCCTTGCTACGGATTGGCTGAGGCGACGCTCCTAGTCGCCGGCGGCCGGCCGGAGTTGCCGCCGTTGGTCTTCTCAGCCGCCACCGCCGCTCTCGAGCAAGGGCGGGTCGAGGCCGTGGCGAGCGGGGACCGGCCGAGCCGGCCGCTGGTGGGCTGCGGCCAGCCTTGGATGGAGCAACGGATCGCCGTGGTCGACCCCGATTCGAAGGAAGAGTTACCGGCCGTCCGAGTCGGGGAGATTTGGGTCGCCGGACAGAGTATCGCCCGGGGCTACAGGAACCGACCAGAGGAGACGGCGCGGGACTTTCGCGCCCGGCTCGCGGGAAGTCCCGAGGCGGGGCCGTTTCTGCGCACGGGTGACCTCGGTTTTGTGCAGGACGGTGAGCTCTACGTTACTGGTCGCCTCAAGGACCTGATCATCATTCGTGGCCGCAACCACTATCCTCAGGACATCGAAACGACGGCCGGGGCGAGTCATGGAGCGTTGAGGGCGGGATGCGGCGCGGCGTTTTCGGTGGAGGTGGAGGGCGAGGAGTGCTTGGTTGTCGTCCACGAACTGGAGCGGCGGCGTGAAACGGTAGAGGACGCGACGCAAGCCGCCGAGGCCGTGCGGCGTGCGATTGCCGAAGAGCACGAGCTGCGGGTCCATGACGTAGTGTTGATCCGCACCGGCACGATCCCCAAGACCTCGAGCGGCAAGATCAGGCGCCGCGCCTGCCGCGACTTCTATCTGTCCGGCGGCCTGGAGGTGGTGAGCCACGCCGTCCTCGATCCCGCGATCGGGCAGCGGAGCAAGGCGCCGGCGAGGGAGGAGCTGCTGGGTTTGGGTGTTGTGGAGCGCCGTGTGGTGATGGAGTGGCGTGCGCGTCAGCTGGCGTCGGGAGTGCTTGGCGTGGGGGTTTCGGAGGTGGTTCCTGGCCGGGGCTTGACGTCGTTGGGTCTGGATTCGCTGGGTGCGGTGGAGTTGCAGTGGTCGCTGGAGTCGGAGTTTGGGGTGAGCCCGTCGCTGGGGGTGCTGTTGGGCGGGGCGGGAGTGGGTGGGGTGGTGGAGGAGTTGCTGGGCCGGCTGGAGACGCGGGAGGAGTCCCGTCCGTCGCCGCGGTCCGGGCCAGAGTGTCTCGAGTACGGTTTGAGCGAGGGGCAGCGGGGGCTGTGGCTGGCGGAGCGTCTGTCTCCGGAGAGCTCGGCGTACACCATTTCGGTGGCGGCGCAGGTGTCGGGGGATCTGGACGTGCCGGCTCTGGAGCGTGCGTTGCGGTCTCTGGCGTCGCGGCATGATGCGTTGCGGACGACGTTCATCGAGCGTGGTGGCGAGGTGGCGCAGCGTTTGTCCGGCGAGGGTGGGATCGGGTTCGGGGTGCAATCGGCGTTGGAGTGGAGCGAGCGGAAGCTTTCGGCGCGGCTGCTGGAGTCGGTTGAGCGTCCATTTGATCTCGAGCGGGGTCCGCTGGCGCGCTTGGAGATTTGGGTCCGCGGCGAGCGTGAGCACGTGCTGGCGCTGTCGGTGCACCACCTGGTGGCGGACCTCTGGTCGCTGTCGGTGCTGGTCCGGGAGCTGGGGGTGCTCTACGAGCAGTCGAGGGGTTTGGGGTCGGTTCGGCTGGAGGCGCCGTTGCTCCGTTACTCGGACTACGTGACGTGGCAGGGAGAGCTTCTGGGGGGTATTGAGGGAGAGCGGCTTTGGGAGTACTGGCGAGCGCGGCTGGCGGACCTGCCGGCGTGCTCGGAGCTGTCGGCGGACCGTCCACGTCCGGCGGTGCCGAGTCTGTCGGGCGACGTACGTACGAGCCGTCTGGGGGTTGAGCTGTCGTCGGGCCTGCGGAGCGTGGCGAGCGATTGGGGGACGAGCCTGTTCGTGGTCGGGCTGTCGGGTCTGGTGGCGTTGATCCACCGCTATAGCGGTCAGGAGGACCTGGCGGTGGGCTCGCCGGCGGCGGGCCGGACGTCCGCGGAGCTGGAAGGTCTGGTGGGTTACCTGGTCAACCCGCTGGTGCTGCGGGCGGACCTGTCGGGCACGCCGTCGTTCCGGGAGCTTGTGGGTCGCACGCACGAAACGGTGTTGGGAGCTCTGGAGCACCAGGACTATCCGTTTGCATGGTTGGCGCAGCGGCTGGTCGGCGTGCGGGACCCGAGCCGTTCGCCGCTCTTCCAGCTGCTATTCACGCTGCCCCGTTCGCCGGATCCGGTTCAGGAGGGTCTGGGCGCGTTCGCGGTGGGGGAGTCCGGGGGTGGGCTGCGTCTGGGCTCGCTGGCGCTGGAGTCCGTGGCTCTGGCACCGCGGTCGTCGCAGTTCGACCTGAGCCTTCGCCTGGCGCCGTTGGGGGAGGATCTGGCGGCGTCGGCGCAGTACAGCACGGAGCTGTTCGAGGGGTCGACGATCGAGCGGTTCTTGGGCCACTTCCGGGAGCTGCTGCGGGGGGCGTTGGAGCACCCGCAGGTGCCGATCGGGGAGCTGGCTTGGCTGACCCTGGCCGAGCGGGACCAGGTATTGCGGGGGTGGAACGAGACGTCGGTCGAGCGGCCGGAAGAGGTCTGTCTGCACGAGCTGTTCTTCGCCCAAGCGGCGCGGACGCCGGAGCGGTTGGCGTTGGTCGCGGGGGACCAGGAGCTGCGCTACGGGGAGATGGCTTGGCGGGTGCGCCAACTGGCGTCGCGCCTTGTGAGGCTGGGCGTCGGTGCGGAGGTCCGGGTGGGGGTGCTGGTCGAGCGCAGCGCGGACCTGTTGGTGACGCTGCTGGGTGTCCTGGCCTCGGGGGGCGTTTACGTGGGTCTCGACCCGCTGTACCCGCCGGAGCGTCTGGGGTTCATGGCGGCGGACGCCGGGATGCGGCTGGTCCTGGTGGGGGAGGGTCTGGCAGACCGATTGCCTCCACTGGAGGAAGGGACCACGGTGCTTGGTCTGCCGGCGTTGGAGCTTCTGGGGGCGGAGGCGGAGCCTGCGGGGGCCGCGCCGGGGAACCTGGCCTACCTGATCTACACGTCAGGTTCGACGGGCCGGCCCAAGGGGGTCGCGGTCGAGCATCGCAGCGCGGTGGAGCTGGTGCTCTGGTCGGCCGGGGTATGGAGCGCCGAGGAGCTGTCGGGGGTGCTGGCGTCAACGTCGATCTGCTTCGACCTGTCGGTTTTCGAGCTGTTCGTGCCGCTGTGCCTGGGGGGCACGGTGATCTTGGCGGAGAGCGTGCTGTCGCTGCCGGATCTGGCGGCGGCGCAGCGGGTGCGTCTGGTCAACACGGTGCCGTCGTTGATGGCCGAGCTGCTGCGCCGGGGCAGCCTGCCGCCGGGAGTGAGGACGGTGAACCTGGCGGGCGAGGCATTGGGGGGAGAGCTGGCGGCGGCACTCCACGGGCTGGGGACGGTGTCGCGGGTGCTCAACCTGTACGGTCCGTCGGAGGACACGACGTATTCAACGTGGTCAGAGGTGGCGATGGGAGTCGCCCGTCCGGCGATCGGCCGGCCGGTGTCGAACAGCCGGGCGTATGTGCTGGATGGCCAGGGCGAGCCGTTGCCGGTGGGAGTTGCCGGGGAGCTGTACCTGGGGGGTCGTGGTCTGGCGCGAGGATATCTCGGTCGTCCGGAGCTGACGGCGGAGCGCTTCGTGCCGGACGATTTCGGCGCTGAGCCGGGGTGCCGCCTGTACCGGACGGGCGACCTGGCACGATATCGAGTGACGGGGGAACTGGAGTTCCTCGGCCGCCTGGACCATCAGGTGAAGATACGCGGTTTGCGGGTGGAGCTGGGGGAGGTGGAGTGGGCGCTGCGCTCCCATCCGGCGGTACGCGAGGCTGTGGTGGTGGCGTGGGAAGTGGGTGGGAATCGCCGGTTGGTGGGCTACGTCAGCGGCGAGGTGACGGGGGAGTCTCTGCGCGCGCACCTTCGGCAACGGCTGGTGGAGGCGATGGTGCCGTGGCAGTTCGTGGCGCTGGCGTCGCTGCCGCGCACGCCCAGCGGCAAGATCGACCGTCGGGCGCTGCCCCTGCCGCCGATGCCTGCGGACGAGCCGCGGCTGTTGACGCTGCCGCGCGGACCCGTGGAGGAGCTCGTCGCCGGGATCTGGTCGGAAGTGCTCCAGTGCCCGGTGGGGGCCGAGGACAACTTCTTCGAGCTGGGCGGGCATTCGCTGCTCGCCACCCAGGTACTCTCGCGCCTGCAGGAGACCCTGGGAGCGCAGCTGCCGCTGCGCGCTCTATTCGAGGCGCCGACGGTTGCCGGATTCGCAGTCCGGGTGGCCGCGGCGCTCGCGGCCGACGATCGGCCCGCCTCGCCACCTCCGCTGCTCGCTGGGCTCCGCTCCGGCCCTCTGCCGCTCTCCTTTGCCCAGGAACGGCTGTGGTTCCTCGATCAGCT
>DATNKQ010000637.1:0-2391 GCA_035603315.1 Thermoanaerobaculia bacterium | reverse complement strand
CGCTGGAGAGGCTCGTCGAGCTGCGGCCCACGACCCTCTTCCCCGCGCACGGTCCGGCGGTCAAAAACGCCGTCGCCAAGCTCCGCGAGTACATCCAGCACCGGCTGTGGCGCGAGGAGAGGATCCTGGCCGCCCACGACGCCGGCCAGTCGCCGTCCGCCATGCTCCCCACCGTCTACGACGACGTCCCCGCCGCGGCCTACCCGCTGGCCGAGCGCCAGGTCCTCGCCCACCTGGAGCGCCTGCGGCGGCACGGCCGGATCGCCTGAGCGCGGCGAACTCCGCGCCCCCGCGGCGCGCCAGCTAGGGCAGGGACACCCTGATATAGTTGATCAGCTATCTTGGACCGCCGATGAAGAGATCCTGGGGCGAGAGCGCCCCCCGCACCCTGGAGGCGTCGAGCGCTTTGGCGGCGATCGAGCGCGAGCGTTTCCACTCTTATTCCTCCCTGGTGCGCAACCTCCACTGGCTGGCCTCGACGCTGGTGGTGCTCTACAGCGTCCTCTTCGCCGACGCCGACCGCCTCGTCCTCTGGTCGCTCGCCGGCCTCATGATGGCCTACACGCTGGTCCTCCACTCGCAGCTCTTCGCTCGCGTCCCGGTCGAGGGCCGAGTGTGGATCGAGGCCGTCCTCGACCTCGCCTGGATCACCGGCGTCATCCTCTTCTCGGGCGCCACCAAGAGCCCCTTCTTTTTCCTCTACTACATCGTCATCTATTCGAGCAGCCCGAGCGTCAGCCGGCGGCAGACCTATGCCAAGGCGGGGATCGCCACCCTGCTGGCGTTGAACGTCATCCTCCTCCTGGAGAGCCGGACGCTCGACGGCCGCGGCGTGACGGCCGGGCTCGTGGGGCCGCCGGCGCCCGCCGTCTCCTGGTCCTCCGTCGGCAACCTCGTCTGGCCGCTCACCGGTCTCTGGCTGGTGGCTTACTTCTCCGCCGAGTCGGGGACGCTGGGCGTCAACCTCCACCGCTCGCTGTTTCTGGCCGCCCACACCGACGCCCTGACGGGGCTTCCCAACCTCCGCTACTTCACCTCCGGCGCCAACCTGCGCAGCAAGCTCGGGCCCTACACCATCGTCATGCTCGACATCGACAACCTCAAGTCCGTCAACGACACCTTCGGGCACACCCGCGGATCAGAGCTCATCCGCAGCGTGGCGGAGGCGATCCGCAACGCGGCGCGCAGCGGCGACGACCTCTGTTCGCGGGTGGGAGGGGACGAGTTCATCGTCCGCCTAGCCGGCGCCACGGGCGACGGCGCCCTCGCCTACTGCCGGCGCGTGCGCTCCCATCTCGCCGACCACCCCTTGCAGATCGAGGGCATCACCGTGCCGATCTCCGTCTCCATGGGTCTGGCCTCCTACCCCGAGCACGGGCGCACCCTCTCCGAGGTCACCGAGCACGCCGATCAGGCGCTCTACGTCAGCAAGCGCGACGGCCGCTCCCGCGACCGCGTGTGGGCGGCGTAGGCGGCCAAGCCGCGAGCTTCTAGGACGGTTCCTCGTAGGGCCGCAGTGCCTCGCGCAGCGCCGGCGGGATGGGGGTGGGGACGGTGCGCGAGCCCTCGCGGCGCATGCACGCCACCTGCTGCTCGCCGCGGGCGACCAGCTCCTCGACGGCGCCGCCCTGCCGCCAGTACTCGAAGAGCAAGGTGATGCGGTTCTGCGCGATGCCGCCCAGCCGCATGCGGACGACGACCTCGTCGAAGGCGTCGAGCTCGGCCAGGTACTCGCAGGAGCAGCGGACGGTGGCCAGGGCGAGCCCACGCGAGAGCTCCGCGAGGACCTCCGGGGCGTGGTCGTGGAGGAACATCTCCCGGCAGCGGCCCTGCCAGCGCAGGTGGTTCACGTAGTAGACATTGCCCACCAGGTTGGTCTCCTCGAAGCCCACCCGGTGGCGGTACTCGTAGGCTCTCACGGTCTCCTCATCTGGGCGCCCGGCACAGGTCCGGGCGCTAGTCGCGCGCCAGCACCTCGCCGCGGGCGTTGAGGATCACCCGCCGCGGCATCCTCGGCGGCTTGACGACGACGTCCAGGGTGCGGGTGGAGCTGCCGATCATCGGCAGCAGGGCGAAGCGGGCGCTCTGGTTCTTGTCCAGCTCGAGGTAGAGCGGCAGCATGGCGCGGAAGTCCTTGCCGACTCCCTCCTGGGTGACCTTGCCGGAGATCCGGTAGCCGTCTCCTCCCGCCTTCTCGATCTTCAGGTTCTCCGTGTAGCGCGGGATCTCGGTGCCGTAGACCCATTGCTGGAAAAACCAGTCCATCTTGCCGTCGCCGGTGGCGTTCATCGCCGGCACCACATGGCGCTCGACGACCTTCTGGAAGTCGGCGGTCGAGGGGCTCTTGCCGGCCCAGGTGGCGGTGAAGTCCTTCATCATGGCGATGAAGCG
>DATNKQ010000609.1:0-10671 GCA_035603315.1 Thermoanaerobaculia bacterium | reverse complement strand
CTCGCCCGCGAGATGCGGGGAGCGCGGGGGGCGGAGCTCGCCGCGGCCTTCCGGCCTTCCGGCTGCGATCCGGTGAGCGCCCGCCTCGACCTGGCGCGAGCCGCCGCCGCGGGCGGCGACACCGCCGCGGCCGCCGCCATCCTTGCGCCGCTGCGAGGAGAGTTCCCCGAGCTCTTCAGGCGTTGACGGCCGCCCGCCTCCGGCGGGCGAGCGCCCAGGGGACCTCCAGGAGCGCCATGACGCCGGCGGCCAGGAGGATGATGATCACCACCCGCCCGGGCCAGGGGCCGAGGAAATCGAGGAGAGTCGGCTGGGCGGGCCGCCGGTTGCCCAGGTAGCCGTAGTTGGCCCGCAGGGCGATGTCCAGGGGGAAGAGGATGGCGACGTAGGCGAGGCCGGCGGCGACCGCCAGCCCGTAGTCGCGCCAGTCGGGCCGGAAGCGGTGGACGGCGAGGTCGTAGGCGGCGGTGCCGACGACCGCCGCATGGTAGAGCCAGAAGAACCAGAACGAGAGGGTGCTCGGCCCGTCCGTCAGGTCCGGCGTGATGAGCCCCTGGGTGGAGAGCGCCAGCCCCCAGAAGTAGAGGATGGCGCGCGCCGGGCGCCAGCGGGTGAGGAGGACGACCGGCACGGCCGCCAGCGCCAGGTCGCACATCTGCAGCGGCAGCGAGTGCCGGACGTTGAAGCGCGACGGCCACAGCCACCAGCCGTTGATGACCAGCCAGATGGCGAGCGTGCCGCCGCCCAGGACCTTCTCGAGGAGCGAAGGGCCATCGTCCCGCCGCCAGCGCCTCCCGAGCGCGATGAGGATCGCCGTCGCCGCAGTGATGCCCAGGAGCGCCAGGAGATGGGCCGCGGAGTAGAGATGGAAGCGCTCCATGGCGATCCGCAATGACGAACTGTCGAACAGCCGCTAAACGGACTGCCTTTCCCTTAAGGCCCTAGCCGCCGAACTTCGTCGCCGCTCCCAGCAGGTACTTGAGGTTGTCGTCGGTCCAGCGGATGCCGCCGCCCAGGAAGAGCGAGTGGTTCTCGAGCGGGTCGTCGTAACCGCCGACCAGGTAGAGGTTGGGGTGGAACTGCCAGCGGGTGGTGAAGCGCAGGTGGGCCTTCTTGTTGTCTTGGCGGTTGAAGTCGAAGGCCTCGATCGAGAAGCGCAGCTTCTTGGAAGCCCACGGGTATTCGATCGCCGCGCCTCCCGTGTTCTCGATGATCCCCGCCCACAGGCGGAGGTCGTCGGGAGTGTGGAAGCCGAAGAGGCCGGTGCCGACGTAGGTGTTCTCGGTCGTCAGGGTCTGGACGGTGGTGGTCGTCGTAATGCCCTCGGGTCCGGTGATGGTGAACCTCTGGGTCTTCAGGCGCTGCTTGCCCGCGGGGGTCTGCTCGATGCCGGCGCGGTAGAGGTGCTTGCCGTCCGAGGGGTCGATGTCGATCTGAAAGGTCGATTGGCTGTCGTGGAGGCTGGGGAGCTGGTAGGCCTGGAGGTCGAGGTTCAGCTTGAAGCGGTTCATCGCCCCCAAGGTGCCGCTCAGGGTGTCCACCCCTCCCTTGATGCTATCGAGCGTCGAAACCACCTTGTCGTAGGCCTCGTTCTTGTTGACCAGCTTGCCGACCGTCCCCTCGCCGCTGGCGATCTTGCCGGTGATCTGGTTCAGGTTGTCGACCGAGGTCTGCAGGTTGCCGGTGAGCTGGCGGATGTTGCCGAGGCTGGCGTTGACGTCGCCGCGGTTCGCCGCCACCAGGTCGGAGATCTGCTGGACCGTCTTCGACATCTCGCCGGCCAGGCGCGGCAGCTCGCGGGCCAGGGTGGCGGAAAAGGCGTCCATGTTCCTCACCGTCGAGGCGACGTTGGCGCGGTTCTCGGCCACCAGGGCGCGGATCTCGCCGCTGGTCGCCTCCAGGCTGTCGAGCAGCGGTTTGAAGCCGCCCCCGCCGGGGCCGCCGCCGAGCTGCGAGGTCACTCCCTGGATCGAATCGCCGATGGCCTCGAGCTTGGCCATGGCGTCGTCGAAGCTCACCGGCGTCTGCCCCTGGAGGACCGCGTGGTCGGGGAGCAGCGGCGCGCCCTCCGGGCCGGGCACCAGCTCGACGTACTTCTCGCCCAGGAGCCCGAGGTTGGCGATCTTGGCCGTGGTCCCCTGGGTGAGCGGCAGCGGCTTGTCGAGCAGCATGCTGACGCGGGCCTTGCGGCCGGAGAGGCCGATACCGTCGACCCGCCCGACCCGCACCCCTGCCACCCGCACCGAGGCCTTGTCGTCGAGGCCCGCCACCGAGTTGAAGACGGCGTCCAGGCGCTTGCCCCCCTGGTGCTGGAAGGGATTGATGTCCTCGATCTTCCAGATGAGCACCGCCAGGATGACCAGGCAGAGGGTCCCGAAGAGTCCCAGCTTCAGCACTTGTGGCATGTCGTCTCCGTTGCCTTCTCGATCGGCCTCATCGGTCTCATCGGTCTCATCGTTGCTCGCCCTCCTCCGTCAGCGGGCCTTCGGCCCGGCCGTGGAGGAACTGCTGCACCCCGGGGTCGGCGAGCTCCCGGAACTCGGCGGGCGGCGCGACGGCGATGATCTTACCGCGGTCGAGCATGGCGATCCGGTCGCCGATCCGGAAGGCGCCCTCCATGTCGTGGGTGATGGTCAGCGTGGTCGTCTTCAGGCGATCGTTCAGGTCGACGATCACCTCGTTGATCTGCGCCGTGGTGATGGGATCGAGGCCGGTCGTCGGCTCGTCGAAGAGCAGGATCTCCGGCTGGTGGGCGACGGCGCGGGCGAAGCCGACGCGGCGGCGCATGCCGCCCGAGAGCTGCGACGGCATCTTGTCGGCCACAGCGTCCAAGCGCACCATCGCCAGGCACTCGTCGACCCGGGCGCGGATCTCCTCCGCCCCCATGCGGGTGAGCCGCTTCAGGGGAAATCCGACGTTCTGGCCCACCGTCATCGAGTCGAACAGCGCCCCCTCCTGGAAGGACATCCCGAACTTGCGCCGGAACTCGGTGATCTCGCGGTTGTTGAGGCGCTCGACGGCGGTGCCGTCCACGAGGACGGTCCCGGCGTCGGGCTTCAAGAGGCCGATGACGTGCTTCAGAAGCACGCTCTTGCCGGTCCCCGAGCCGCCGATGATGACGATCGACTCGCCCTTGGCGATGTCGAGGTCGACGCCGTCGAGCACCCTCTTGGAGCCGAAGGACTTGGTGAGGCCGCGCAGGCGGATCTTCGGCTCGGTGGTTGGCGAGGTCGCCGGGGCCGCCTGGGCTTTGGGAGCGCCGCTCGCAGAGCTTTCGGGCATCAGAAGAGCAGCTTGCTCAGGAAGAAGTCGGCGATGAGGATGGCGATGCTCGCCGACACCACGGCGCTGGTGGTCGAGCGGCCGACCCCCTCCGCGCCGCCGGTGGTGTAGAACCCCTGCTGGCAGCCGATGACCGCCAGGAGAAGGCCGAAGACCGACGCTTTGATGACGCCGGACAGGAGGTCGTTGACGTCCATGTACTGGAAGGTCTTGGCCAGGTAGGAGACCGGGTTCGCCCCCAGGAGCACCACCGAGACGAGATAGCCGCCGTAGATGCCGATGGCGTCGGCGAGAATGATGAGGAGCGGCAGGGTAAGGACCGTCGCCCACACCCGCGGCACCACCAGGTAGTGGACGGGGTCGGTCGCCATCACCTCCAGGGCGTCGATCTGCTCGGTGACCCGCATCGTCCCCAGCTCGGCGCCCATGGCGGAGCCGACGCGGCCGGCGACGATGAGGCCGGAGAGGACCGACGACAGCTCGCGCACCATGGAGAGCCCCACCAGCGACCCCACGAAGCTCTCGGCGTTGAAGCGCAGGAGCACGGTGAAGGTCTCGAGCGCCAGCACCATGCCGGTGAACATGGCGGTGAGGAGGACGACGGGGATCGAGTCGACTCCCACCCGCACCATCTGGCGCAGCAGCTCCCGCCAGTCGTAGGGCGGTCGCGGCGTCCAGGCGAAGACCCGCCCGAGCATGAGGAAGAAGCGCCCCATGTTCTCGAGGAACCTGGCGAGAGGACGCGGCAGGCGGCGGGTCCAGCGGCTCTCCTTTGGGGTCTCCATCGGCGACAGATCCTATGCTGGAACGCGCGGCAGCGGGGTCAATCCTCGCGCGAGAAGCGGGACACCAGCTCCTCCACCCGGCCGGCCCGCCAGTAGCGGCGCGGCAGGCGCAGGCCGAGATGGCAGAGGATCTCCCAGGGGATCGTCCCGGCGAGCCTCGCCAGCTCGGCGGCGGTGATCTCCTCTTCCCCCTGGCGGCCGAGGAGCGTCACCTCCTCCCCCGCCGCCACCTCGCCGTCGGCATCCGTCACGTCCAAGAGCGTCATGTCCATGGTGACCGAGCCGGCGACCGGCACCCGCCGGCCGCGCACCAGGACCTGCCCGCGGCCGGTCAGGCGCCAGGAGTAGCCGTCGGCGTAGCCCACGGGGACGACGGCGATGCGGCTGCGGCGGTTGGTGACCGTGCGGCCGCCGTAGGAGAGCGGAGTGCCGGCCGCCACCTCGCGGAGCTGGACGATGCGCGCCGAGACCGCCATCACCGGCTCGAGCTCGGGGTCGCGGGCTACGGGATCGAGCCCGTAGAGGCCGATGCCCAGCCGCGCCAGGGTGAAGCGGCTCGCCGGCCGGTGGAGGGCGGCGGCGCTGTTGGCCATGTGGACCTCCAAGCCCCGCCGCTCTTCCTCCGTGAGAAGGGCCAGAAGGTGGCGAAAGCGCTCCTCCTGGGCGGCGTTGCGCGGGCTTTCGAGATCGTCGGCCTCGGCGAAGTGCGAGAGCAGGCCGGTCAAGCGGAGGCTTGGGTGGGCGCGCAGCAGGTCGAGGGCCGCCGGCACCTCCTCGGGGGCCAGCCCCAGCCGCCCCATCCCGGTGTCGACCTTCAGGTGGATGGCCTGCGGCTCCGCCGCCCCCAGGGTCCAGTCGCGCCAGAGGGCGAGCTCGGCGAGGCTCGAAACCGTGGGGGTCAGCCGGTAGCGGCGGTAGAGGGCGATCTTGGCCGGCCGCGCGGTGCCGAGGACGAGGATCGGCAGCCCGATCCCCGCCCGCCGCAGCTCCGCCCCCTCCTCCAGGAGAGCGACCCCCAGCCAGTCAACGGCGGCGGCCTCCAGGGCGCGGCTGACGCCCACCGCACCATGGCCGTAGGCGTCGGCCTTGACCACCGCCAGGAGGCGCGTCCCCGGCGTGCGGGCGCGGATGCGGGCGAGGTTGCGCTCCAGGGCGTCGAGATCGACGTCCACCCAGGCCGGACGGAGGGCGGACTCGAGGTCCTGTCCGCCGTTCCCGCTCCGTCCGCGCGCGGCGGCCGTGGAACTGCCTTCAGAAGGGGGTCGAGGGATCGGGGGCGTCATGCCGGTCGAGGTTGCGGAAGCTGGTGGTTTCGCCCAGGAAGACCAGCTCGACGACGCCGATCATGCCGTTTCGGTGCTTGGCGATGATCAGCTCGGCGAGCCCCTTGTTGTCCGGTTCGCCGGGCTTGGGTTCGGGGTTGTAGACCTCGTCGCGGTAGATGAAAGCCACCAGGTCGGCGTCCTGCTCGAGGCTACCGCTCTCCCGCAGGTCCGCCAGCTGGGGCCGATGGTCGCTGCCCCGGCGCTCGGGCTGGCGGGAGAGCTGGGAGAGGGCGATCACCGGCACGTCGAGCTCTTTGGCGAGCTGCTTCAGGCCGCGGCTGATGGCGGCGACCTCCAGGTTGCGGTTCTCGTAGCGGCCGCCCGCTTGCATGAGCTGCAGGTAGTCGAGGACGAGGAGCGAGAGTCCCTTCTCCGCCTTCAGGCGCCGCGCCTTGGAAGCGACCTCCAGGAGCGACGGGTTGGGCGAGTCGTCGATGAAAAGCGGCGCCTCGCTGGTGCCGCGGACGGTCTGGATGACCCGGCTCCACTGCTTCTGCGACAGCGCCCCCGAGCGCAGGCGGCTGAAGGGGACGTCGGCCTCCGAGCAGAGGATGCGGAGCGCCAGCTCCTGCTGGCTCATCTCCAGCGAGAAGATGCCCACCCCGCGCTTCTCGCGGATGGCCACGTGCTGGGCGATGTTGAGAGCGAAGCTCGTCTTCCCCATCCCCGGCCGGCCGGCGATGATGATGAGGTTGCCGCGGTTCAGGCCGTGGCTGATGCGGTCGAAGTCGATGAAGCCGGTGGGCACGCCGATGAGGGTCGATCCCGGCCGCTCCTCGAGGTCCTCCAAGGTCGAGTGGAAGACCTGCGCCAGCGAAACGAAGCCGCGCTGCACGGCCTCCTCGCCCAAGCCCAGGATAGCTTGCTCGGCGTGGGCGAGCGCCGCCTGCGCCTCGAGGCCGCCGTCCAGGCAGTCGCGGATGATGCGGCCCGAGGCCTGGATGAGCCGCCGGCGGACCGACCGCTCCTTGACGATCTCGACGTAGGCGTCGATCCGCCCGATGTCGGGGAGGTCGAGGTCCAGGCTCGCCAGGTAGGCGATGCCGCCGATGCCCTCGAACTGCCCCCGTTGCTCGAGCTTCGCCTGCAGGGTGCGGAGGTCGACCTCGGTCCGTTCGTCCTGCAGGTCGAGCATCGCCTGGTAGAGCGTCTGGTGGCGCTCCAGGTAGAAGTCCTCGGGCCGCAGGCGGCCGGAGATGGTGGGCAGCACCTCCGGGTCGAGAAGGATGCCGCCCAAGATGGCGCGCTCCGACTCCTCGCTGTGCGGCAGCGCCTTTTGCTGAGGGAGAGTTTCGAGCATTCCGGGGTGAAGCAGCGCAGCCCCTCATTCTCGCCCATGGCAGAGGGCGCCGCAAGCGACGGCCTGTTGATGGGATGCGACTACGGGCCGGTGTACGGGGCCCAAGCCTGATCGCCCTGGGAGAGGGTGGCCGGCAACCCCTTCTCCCACTGCTCCCGGGCGTCCTGATTGATGAAGAGATAGAGCTTGCCGCCGACGATCTTCCACACCTCCGGATCGCCGTTCTGCAGGTGATCCTGCGCCATCCCCCAGGCGCAGTGACCGCCGTACTGCGGGGCGTACTTGCCGGGATCGGCGGCGAAACGGTCGCGGTCGTCGGCGCTGGCGAAGTGCCACTCGGCCCCCTTCCAGGAGTGGTGGAGATCCGCCTTGCCGGCGACGGCCTTGCCGTCGGTGAAATAGGCGACGGCGTCGAAGCCCCCGAGGGCCACCCCGTCGCGGCTCTTCTGGATCGGCTCGGCGATACCGCGGGAGGCGCAGAGGATGGAAAGGGCGAGGGCGACCATCAGCGTCTTCTTCGTCATCGTGGTCTCTCCGCGGGTATGGGCACGGTGCCCTGCCGCCGGCGATTCTATTCGCTCGGGGGCGGAGCCCATCGCGTGCTAACCTTTTGCGCTGATCTTCCACCCGCAGCCGGAGCGGCCTCGGCCGCCTCTTCCGAAGGAGGCTTCGATGCTCGGTTCCACCGTCCTCGACGTCGCGATCGGCCTGATCTTCGTCTTCCTGCTGGTGAGCCTCATGGTCACCGCCGTCACCGAGCTCATCGCCAGTGTCTTGAAGTGGCGCGCCGACACTCTCTGGCAGGGCATCCAGAACCTGCTCGACTCGCCGGGCGCCCAGGAATGGGCGTCGAAGCTCTACGCGCACCCGCTGATCCAGGGGCTGTCGCCGCTGCAGAAGAAGGCCTCCCCGGGCGGCGGCGAAGGCAAGGCCGGGCCCTCCTACATCCCCTCGCGCACCTTCGCCGTCAGCCTCGTCGAGATTCTCAAGGCAGAGGCTAAGAAAGGGCTGGGCGCCGCCGTCGTCAAGGTCGCCGATCCGGCGGCCAAGGAGGCGCGCGCGGCGATCGACGCCATCCCCGTCTCCGGCGCAACGGGCACGGCGGTGAAGAACGATCTGCGGCAGCTCCTCGACCAGGCGCAGAAGTCGGGCTATACGGCGGCCGACTTCCAGCGCAACGCCGGCGAGCTCATCGACAGCCTCCCGGATGAGCGGCTCCTCGACCTCGCGGTGGCCGGCCTCGCCGACACCCGGCTGGGGCGCTCGCTGCAGGCGCTGATTAGCGAGTCGGAGCGCGATATCGAAAGTCTGAAGCAGAACATCGAGGTCTGGTTCAACAACTCGATGGACCGGGTGAGCGGCTGGTACAAGCGGAAGACCCAGTGGGTGCACGCCGTCCTCGCCCTCGTGCTGGTCGTCGGCGTGAACGTCGACTCCATCCTCATCGTCGAGAGCCTGTCGCAGAACTCGACCCTGCGGGATTCGCTGGTGGCGCAGGCGCAGACGTACGCGAAGCAGACGACCGTGCCGCAGAACCAGACCTTCCAGCAGCTCCGCGAGCAGATGCAGCAGCTCGACCTGCCGATCGGCTGGCGCCTGCCGCGCCAGACCGCCACCACTGCTACCAACGCTCCACAACCGGCGGACCCCGACCATCGACTGCTGGAGCTCGACGACCTCGGGTCGACGATCCTCTTCCACCTCTGGGGCTGGCTGCTCACCGCCATCGCGGCGTCGCTGGGCGCCCCGTTCTGGTTCGACATGCTCAACAAGGTGATCACCATCCGCTCGGCGGGGAAGGCGCCGGAGGAGACGCCGAAGTCGCCGAAGGAGGTGCCGCAGCCGCTCGAGCCGGGGCAGGCGCCGCCGCCGGCAGTGGCCACCTCGTGAGACCGGGAGGTGGCTTCCCCTAGAGGGCCTGCTCGCCGCCGCGCAGGCGCCGGCGGACGATTGGGGCGTCGCCTCCCGTGGCCGCTGCCGCGGGCGCCGCGGCCGTCGGACGGCGGCCGAGGCCGGCGTCCTCGACGGCGGCGCGCAGGAGCTCGGCGACGCTCCAGGCCTGGGCGATGCAGCCGTGGGGGGCGTGCGGGGGCTCGGCGTCGAAGATCTCAGAGACGGTGCCGACGCCGGCCTCCCAGAGGTGCGGCGCGAAGGCGGCGAGAAGAGCGCGGGCCTGCGCCCGTCCGCTCTCTCCGCGCAGGCGCACGAGGGCGGTCAGGAACGGCCCCAGGAGCCAGGGCCAGACCGTCCCCTGGTGATAGGCGGCATCGCGCTCCGCCGCGCTCCCTCCGTAGGTCGGGCGGTAGCGCGGGTCGCCCGGAGCCAGGCTGCGCAGGCCGACGGGGGTCAGCAGCTTGGCCTCGACGACCTGCAGCACGCTCCTGGCGCGCGGCCCCTCGAGCAGGGGAAAGGGCAGCGAGAGGGCGAGGAGCTGGTTGGGGCGCAGCGTGGCGTCGCGCTCCTCGCCGTCGACGCAGTCCAGGAGCCAGCCGGTCGCCTCGTTCCAGTAGAGCTCGATGAAGCGCTCGCGGACGCGCGCGGCACGGCGCGCCAGCCGCGCCGCCTGCTCCGGCCGGCCCAGCCGCTCGGCGAGCCGCGCGGCGATCGCCAGGGCGTTGTACCAGAGGGCGTTGACCTCGACCGGCTTGCCCCGCCGCGGCGTCACCACCCAGTCGCCGATCTTGACGTCCATCCAGGTGAGCTGGATCCCCGGCTCGCCGGCGTAGAGCAGGCCGTCGGCGTCCTCGTGGATGTTGTGGCGGGTGCCGCGCTCGTGCCAGGCGAGGATCTCGTCGAGCACCGGCAGCATCTCCCGGCGGACGAACTCGTCGTCGCCCGTCGCCTCCAGGAAGCGGTGGACGGCGACGAAGAGCCACAGGCTGGCGTCGGCGCTGTTGTACTCCGGCTCCTCCCCGCGGTCGGGGAAGCGGTTGGGGACCATGCCACGATCCACCACGGCGGCGAAGGCGCGGAGGATCTCCCGCGCCTCGTCGAAGCGGCCGGTCAGCAGGCAGAGGCCGGGCAGCGAGATCATGGTGTCCCGCCCCCAGTCGGCGAACCAGTGATAGCCGGCGAGGATGGTCCGCTGCTCCCCCGCGCCGGGGATCCGCGGCGCCGGCGATCCCGGATGAGCGCGGCGCCACCGCCGGACGATGAACTGGTCGGCGGCGAGCGCCAGGGTGCGGCAGAAAGGCTCGTCGCAGCCGGTCGTCGCCACGAACCGCCGGACGAAGCCCTCGCGCCGGCGCCGCTCGCGCTCGAGGAGCGCCCAGGCGTCGCGGCCGGCCGGGTCGCCGGTGGCGATCATCACCCCCAGCCGTTCGCCCGCCGCGAGGGCGACGGTGAAGACGCCGGGGGTGAAGAGGTCTTCGCGGAAATCGAGCCCGCGCTCCGCCTCGCGCTGCAGCTCGAAGTTGCGGTACCAGTCCGCTGCGGGCGCGTACGTTCCTCCCGGCACGGCGACGAAGACCGCGGGCACCACCTCGTAGCCGGCGAAGCGGAAGACGCCGTCGGCGAAGGCCCCCTCGCGGTGGATGTCGGGATTCTCGTGGGCCAAGGAGTGGTAGTCGCGGCCGGCGTAGAACGGCCGCAGGGCGAGCGAGACCGGCGCCGGCGCGGCCAGCACCTCGTAGAGCACGAGGGTGGTGTTCTCGCCGTCGAGGGCGGCCACCGTCTTCTCGATCCGCACCCCTCCTGCCGGCGTGCTCAGGCGGTAGACCCAGATCGGGAAGAGGTCGTGGCGGAAGCTCTCGATGAGCTCGAAGCCCCGCGGCGCCACCGCGCCCGGGTACTGGTTGGCGGAGAGGGCGAAGGAGGCGCCGCCGACGCTCACCGTCTCGTCGAGCTTCGACAGCAGCACCATACGGCCGACCGGCGGCTCGGTCGCCGCCACCAGCAGGCCGTGGTAGCGGCGGGTGAGGGCTCCCGACACCGTCGAGCTCGCCCAGCCGCCGAGACCGTTGGTCTCCAGCCACTCGTA
>DATNKQ010000580.1:0-2401 GCA_035603315.1 Thermoanaerobaculia bacterium | reverse complement strand
GGCTTGCCGAGGACGACCGAGGCGGCGACGGCGATGACGTAGCCGGGATAGACCGGCACCTTGCCGCCGAAGCCGCCGCCCAGGTCGGGCGAGACGATGCGGATCCTCTCCTCCGACAGCCCCACATGGCCGGCGACGAGGGCGAAGACGGTGCGGATGGCGTGCGGCGCCTGGGTCGTCATGTAGACGGTGAGCTTGCCCATGGCGCGGTCGAAATCGGCGACGCAGCCGCAGGTCTCGATCGAGGCGACGTGGATGCGCGGGATGTAGAGGTCCTGCTTGACCGTGACCTCGGCCTCGGCGAAAGCCTTGTCGGTCGCCGCGCGGTCCCCCGCCTCCCAGTGCCAGATGTGGTTGTCCTTCTTGCCCTCCTTGTCGGTGCGGAGGACCGTCGCTCCCGGCTCCAGGGCCTTCCTGGGATCGACCACCACCGGCAGCGGCTCGTAGTCCACCTCCACCGCCTCGACGCCGTCGGCGGCGATGTAGCGATCGGTGGCGATCACCGCCGCCACCTCCTGCGCCTGGTACATCACCTTCTCGACCGGCAGGACCATCTGGGTGTCCGACATCAGGGTCGGCATCCAGTGCAGGTTGAAGCCCTTCAGGGTCTCGCCCGTGATTACCGCCAGCACGCCGGGGATGGCGAGCGCCTTCTCGGTGCGGATGGCGGTGATCTTGGCGTGCGCGTAGGGGCTGCGCACGATGTCCATGTGGAGCATGCCGGGGAGCTTGATGTCGTCCACGTAGTGGCCCTGGCCGCGGATGAAGCGCGGGTCCTCCTTGCGCTTCATCGAGTGGCCCATGCCGCTGACTTCCGCAGTCGTTCGGGGTTCCATGGCTTCTATCCCTCCGGGTGCAGCTTGGCAGCGGCGTGCTGCACGGATTTGACGATGTTGACGTAGCCGGTGCAGCGGCAGAGGTTGCCGGAGATCGCCTGGCGGATCTCCGCTTCGCTGGGGTTGTCGCTCTTCTGCAGCAGCGCGTAGCTGGTCATCAGCATGCCCGGCGTGCAGAAGCCGCACTGCAGCCCGTGCTCCTGCCAGAAGCCGTCCTGGATGGCGTGGAGAGCGCCGCCCTGCTCGAGGCCCTCGACCGTCATCACCTCGCGGCCGTCGGCCTGCACTGCGAGGACGGTGCACGACTTGACCGGCTGGCCGTCGAGCAGCACGGTGCAGGCGCCGCAGTGGGTAGTGTCGCAGCCGATGTGGGTGCCGGTCATCGCCAGCGTCTCGCGGAGAAAGTGCACGAGGAGGAGGCGCGACTCGACCTCCGCCTTGTGCTCGCCGCCGTTGACCTTGACCGAGATCGCGTGTTGCGCCATGGCTAGTGCTCCTTGGCCCGCTGGATGGCCAGCTTCAAGGCGCGCGCCGTGAGGACGCGCGCCATCTGCCGCTTGTACTCGACGGCGCCGCGCCGGTCGGCGGAGGGCGACGTCGCCGCCGCCGCCCGCTTCGCCGCCTCGGCGATCGCCTCGTCCGTCGGCTGCTTGCCCGTAAGGAAGCGCTCGGCGTCGGCGGCGCGGATCGGCGTCGGCCCGGCGTTGGTGAGGCCGATGCCCACTCGCGCCACCTCGCCGCTCGCCCCGAGGGTCAGCTGGACGGCGGCCGCGGCGGTGGCGAAATCGCCCACCTTGCGCTCCAGCTTGACGTAGGCGCCGCCGCTCTTTGCCGGCGGCTGGGGAATCTGGATCTCGGTCAAGATCTCCTCCGGCCCGAGCGCCGTCTGGAAGAGGCCGAGGAAGAAGTCGTCGATGGCGATGGTGCGGGTACCCTGGGGGCCGGTCGCCACCACCTGGGCGCCGAAGGCCAGCATGGTCGCCGGGTGATCGTTGGCGGGGTCGCCGTGGGCGAGGTTGCCGCCCACCGTCGCCAGGTTGCGCACCAGCGGATCGGCGATCACCGCCGCGGTGTCCGCCAGCAACGGATACTTGGCCTGGACGAGATCGGAGCGCTCCAGCGCCGACTCGCGGGTGCGGCCGCCGATCTTCAGAAAGCCACCCTCCTCTTTGATGTACTCGAGGCCGGGAATCCGGCCGATGTCCACCAGGTGGCCGGCGGCGCCCAGCCGCAGCTTGAGGAGAGGCAGCAGGCTCTGCCCGCCGGAGAGCACCTTGGCGTCGTCGCGGTGCTGCCCGAGCAGCGCCACGGCCTCTTCCAGCGTCTGCGGCGCGTGGTAGTCGAAGGATGCGGGGATCATCGAAATCTCCTTTTCGGATCCTAACGATGCAAGGCCCAATACACTACCAGGGCGACGACGATCACGGCGATCCAGAAGGCGGGGCGGCGCAGGGTGCGGAGAGCCGCCCGGCCGGCGGCCGCGGCGCCCAGCGAGCCCACGTCGAGGACGTCGGCGGCGGCCGGTGCCGGCGGAGGCGGCGGGTCCTGTCGCGCCGCCGTTTCCC
>DATNKQ010000576.1:0-22112 GCA_035603315.1 Thermoanaerobaculia bacterium | reverse complement strand
CGGGGCCATGCCCATCGCAGCGTCGACGGGGGCAACGACCTCTCGTTCAGCTACGACGCGGCGGAGCGGCCGCGGACAACCTATGTGACCGGCGGTGCACTGCCCTGCACCTCGAACAGCCCGACCTGCGTCAAGGATCTGACCTACGACTCCGCGGGCGGCGGCAAGCTCTACCAGGCGACGCGCTGGAACCACATCCTCCTGGGCGGCGCGCCGCACGTTTCGAAGCTCACCCACAACTACGCCTATGGCGGGCTCGACGGCCGCGTCTCGCAGCGGACGCTGCAGCACACCTTCGACGGTGCGACCGACCCTTCGAAAGAGGCCTTCGTGCAATCGTTCACCTACACGCAGCTGGGTGACCTCGACACCGAGACCTATCCCAACTGCGCGGCGGGATTCACGAGCTGCGCGGGCTCGATCGCGCGGGCGGTGCCGATGACCTACGCTAACGGCTTCCTGACGGCCGTCGTCGGCTACACTAACCCGGTGCCCAATTCGACTTGGGGGATCACCTACTATCCGAACGGGATGACGGCACAGGTGGAACACTCGAACGGCGTCCTCACCACCTACGGCAACGACCCCAACGGCATGGCGCGGCCGGCGTCGATCACCTCGACCCTCGGAGCGTCCACCCTGTGGGCGACCGGCGCCTACCAGTACGACGGCGTGGGCGACGTCAAGCAGATCGGCAACGGGTATTTCGTTTACGACGGGGTGAGCCGGCTCGTCAATTCCGGAATCGTAACCCAGGCCCTCAACGGCCCGGTTTCGCTCACCCAGGGCTACAGCTTCGACGCCTTCGGCAACATCCAAACGATCACCGGTTCGAGCGGCCGGAGCACCCCCACCACTTCGGGCACCAATCGCCTCACCTTCGGGACCTACGACGCCCCCGGCAACCTCCGCACCTGGAACGGAGCCACCTACGACTACGACGAGCTCAACCAGCTCAAGCACTACCTGAACGGTTCCGAAGAGTGGCTCTACATGTACGACGCGGAGGACGAGCGGACCTGGTCTTTCAAGGTGGGAGCCGCTCCCCGCTTCGATCGCTGGACCCTCCGCGGCCTCGACGGCAAGGTGCGCCGCGAGTACGACGTCAGCGGCTACCAGTGGAACAACTGGGCCACCGGCAACAGCTGGGAGGACTACATCTACCGCAGCGGCCAGCTCCTAGCCGGCTACCTGAGCACAGGCGGCCGCAACCACATGGACGTCGACCACCTCGGCACGGTGCGTCTGGTGACCAACCAGAACGGCATCCAGACCTCCTATCACGTCTACTACCCCTTCGGCGAGGAGGCCACGGCCTTCAACCAGGACAGCGAGAGGATGAAGTTTACCGGCCACGAGCGGGACCTCGCGAGCCTGGCGGGGGCGGGGGATGACCTGGACTACATGCATGCGCGGCACTGCTCGCCGCTCACCGGAAGGTTCCTGAGCGTAGATCGCCATTCGGGGACGATTAAGCGACCCCAGTCATGGAATCGGTATGCCTATGCGCATGGGAACCCCATGAAATTGGTGGATCCAAATGGGGAAGCTGCACTGGAATTTACCTTCATAACCTTTATTCCCGGCCGCACTGCCAGTTTGTTCGGGATGTCGTTCCGCGGTGACAACAGGTCCTTTGGCTTCAATGCCACGAGCTACAGGACTAAGCAGACTGTCAGGATCGAAACTGACCCGTCAAAGGCTGGTGCTAACAAGGTGTTTGGCTCAAGGGACGTAGGCTTAACACAGGAGCTAAACTCAGATGGTAACGTTAAGTCCAAGCAGGCCCCGAAAGATGGTCTGACGGTAGGCGCGACAAGAGATGACTCCGGGCAGGTAGTACTCGAGGTAGAGACACACGCCAAAAACCCGTTCGCGCCCGCTGGCTTCGGACCGGCCATCGACAACAGCTTGACGATCACTGCATCAACTGACGGCAACAGGGTCTCTATGACCGGGACTCTAGATGGTTTCCCCGCGACCGAGGTCTACGTGACGAATGAGCAAGGCCAAACAACTGCCATGCTACAATTCGACCCCAGCTCAGTGAATAACACGGAATTTTCCTTGTTCGACGGCATTGGTGACCAGGATGTGAGCGTCCAATGCTCCGGCGTTAGCTCAGGGAGCGGGACATGCTCACCGCCACCGAGATAATCAACATAGCGTAGGAGCAGAAACTGATGTCGAAGGCCAGGAGCCGACGTTGTTTATCGATCGCGATCGTAGCGAGCCTTGCGATAACCATAGGTTCCTGCGATTCGGTATTTAATGCTCTAGAGCAGAAAAGGATGCCGGCCAGGTACTTGATTCCCGATGGCTATGTTGGCTGGGTGCAAATCGACATGGGTGTTAACGGAGCGCCTCCTCCAGCGCGCGAAGGCGCTTACCTCGTCTTCCAAATACCAAGGACAGGCCACTTAGTGACCTCCGCACACCTAGAAGAGGGCTGGGCTTACGATCAGTACTTCTACTGTGACAATACGGGGAATCGCAGGCGGCTGCCGGAAACTGGATGGGGAGGAGGTGGCATGGTGTGGGCAGGCTCCACGGGGGACAGCGTTTCTGACGGCGTGCGCTCACCGAGCCACTACAGGTTCTTTGTAGGCACAGAGGATCAGTATCACAAGGCTCCGTGATGCACAAGAAAGAGACCGGGCCGTCGCTTAAAGATGAAAACGAGATTGTTTTTCTTCGGTTTCAGTTTGACCCTTCTCCTGGTCCTCGCCTGCGTCATCTTTGGCTTGGCGCCTAATCCTGGCGAGGTCATCATGGAGGGGTTCGCGAACCCACACTTGATTACACACCCTCCCTTCTTGTACAGGCTTTCCGTGTTATTGGTCTTCTTGCTGAATCTACCTCCATTCTTGCTCACTGGCCTAATTGTCAAACACGTGCGCGAAGCTCCGCAGGCAAAGGCTATATTGACTGTGATCCTCCTTGCGGTATTTTCTTTTCTATGGTGGTGGTCCGTCGCCATGATCGTTACTCATGTACGTCGCAAGCATTAGATCTGGCAATTCTATGCATGTCCAAGAGCAGGGAGTCGTCGGAGTCGTCGCGAGTGCATGGCCCCGACGTCAACATGAAATGGGAGCCCTCAAGATCATTGTCCTCGCAAGTTTAGCAGGCTGCCGATCAGCTCGGATCGAAGGGGCGGTAAGACCTGCGGCCTCGGCAGCCATTGAAATTACGGTTGCAAGCGCACAGGACACTACAATCCTGCTGCCAGACGTCGAGGCGTTCGCTGTTGAAGATGGTCATCTGGTTCTCATCGGCAGAACAGATCAGTTTGGAGACATAAGGATCAGTACTAATATTTTGCCCCATTCTACCGCCTTACTCTTTTGCCATGAACTGTTTTTCTGTGGGGCCATTCGCGTCAAAAAATCCAGCTTGTCTGAATATCGCGAATATTTTATAACTTTGGTCCCGTCGCAGTGCGATAGGATCATTCTTTGAGAAAGTTAAGTTCTTCCCAGTGTTGACCTCAACACCAGCATGGGATCGTCTATGCTATTCGCAAGACGACTAATCCTTAGTGCCCTCGGCTTTCTGATCACCGCAGGCTGTTGCTCTGCTCGATGTGGTACCGGTGAGGCCCTGCTAGTCAACGTTGTCCATATCTCCGGTGGAGACGGGCCACTGATGACATCGCTCAGTGTTTACGACAAAGGCTCGGTAGCACTTGAATACCTCGGCCAGAGGAAGCTCTGTTCCAGCATTGAGGCTAAGACGATCGCTGCGATTCGTTCTACCCTGGAGTCTCGGCAGTTTCATGATCTTGCCTCAAACCTTGCTGCAAATCCGGCATTTAACGCTCCAGCAGACTGGGCACAAGTAGTAGTACAGTTTCATCAACAAGAGTTCAGAGTAGCGCTAGAAAAAGAACCAAAATCGCTAGTTCCGTTCTTAACTTCCATCGACGATGCCTTCCGGAAAGCGTTCCGCACCAAGTATCGGCTCTCTCTCTTAGCGCCACGTGGGGCTTCCTGACGGAGAAAGAAGCGGCCGACCGTATACCACCTTTAGGACGTGCCGGGCGTGCCCCCGGCCGAAAGCAGCCGGGGTCGGGCTCTCCGTTCCAATCTCCTCGGGCAGAAAGCGCCCTTCGGGGATTTCCCCTTCGATCCCTTACGCAACCGCACCACCGCCTCCTCTTGCCGCGATCGACTCCGCAGAGCTTCCAGGTCTTCTAGAGCTCGACGGCCACCACCCCCGCGAGCGGTTCTCCGAACCGGTCGCTCGCCGCCCGTGCCCGTAGGTCGCCGCACCCCTCCGCCACCACCCATTCCCCCGCTCTTCAAGGCCGCCGGCCCCCGACGCAGCGGTAGAGGGCCACGGGATATGGCCCTTGCCGTGCCAAGCGCCGTCCCGTAGCATGTCGAGCATGCCCCTATCCGAGGAACAAGACGAGCAAGCCATTTTCCAGTCTCCCAAGTGGGATCCAGAGGCAGATGCTCGCGCCGTCTTTCGTGAGACGTTCCTTCGCGAGCTTGGAGAAGCCGAGCCCATCGCCGCCTTCCGAGCGTTCGCGAAGCATCTGGCTCTCCTCCCTCTCGCGGATGCACGGCACTGGTCCGGCACGCCGGCGGAGGCCACGGCGGAGGAGCTGCAGGCCGTCGCGGCAGACTGAAGCTACCTCGCGAGCTATCTCAAGAACACGGCATTCATCGACCGGAGTGCCTTCGATGAGGGCCTCATAACACCGCGCGGCGAGCGCTGGTGCCGATTCGCGCTCCGGCTCGCCCGCCGACTTGAAAGAATCGCCGCCGATATCGAGGAAGAGCTGAAGGCGGCCCTCGCGGAAGACGACGAGAACGAAGACTGAAACCGCCCAGCTGGCTCAGCGCACCCTACGACCGTTGGCGGTGCGCGGGGGGGAGCCTACAGTTTTGGCGATTCAGATCGGGGGGCAGGCACGGGGCCTGCCCCTACCATCATGCGGTCGGCGGCGCGCCCCCGCCCGGGCGGGTGCAAGCCCCTGGCCGGGAAGCGTTGCCCCGGCCTCCGGAGCGCTTCCCCGGCCTCCGCAAGCGCTCCCGAGGTTCCGGAGCGCGTATTTCTCGGCCGGAAGAGATTCCCTCGCTGCGGTGGCCTTTCCCTCCTTGGGGAGATCACTCCCGCGGCCGGGGGGTCGATTCCCTGCCTTTTATAGAGATCGCAGGATCTGCGCGGCTCGCGCAGCAGCTGCGGAGCTCGCGCAGCGCTTGCGGAGCTCGCGCAGAGTTTGCGGAAGTCACGCAGACCCTGCGGGAGTCGCGCACGCTTCGGGGGATTCACGCAGTGTCTGCGGAAACAGCGCAGTGTCTGCGGAGCTCGCGCGAACTCCGCGGAGATCGCGCAGGATCTGCGGGAGTCGCGCAGAGTCTGCGCGAGCCGCGCGGCTCCTGCGTTGACGATCGATGAGCGGGAATCGTTGCCGGCGGCGGGGGAAGCGCTCCGACGGCTTCGGATCTCTTCCCTGCCTCGGGTTTCTCTTCCCGGCGGCCGGGAGGGGGAAACTTCGCGGCGGAAACGTTATTTCGGGCTGGGCGGCACTGTTTTTCGGCGGGAAACGATACGGAGTCGATGGGATGCCCTCTCGGCGGCCGGTCGGAGGGTGAGGGCGCGGAGCGCCGGGCGGGCACGGGGCGACGGTGCGCAGAGCGCACCCTACGGGTGGAAGCTCCAGCAACGAGCCGCATCAGAACCGGCGCTCCCCTCCAAAGATTCCTAATACCCCGGGGCGCCCGCCGACGGCGCCGGAGCCAGCGATACGGCGTCCTTCATCCCCAGGGCCTTGACGACGAAGGCGTACTCGTCGGCGGCCTCCTCGATCTGCTTCGACGTGGGCTTGCCGCCGCCGTGCCCGGCGCGCGTCTCGATGCGAATGAGGACGGGCTCCGGGCCGCCCTGCGCTTTCTGCAGCGCGGCCGCGAACTTGAAACTGTGCGCGGGCACCACGCGGTCGTCGTGGTCGGCGGTGGTGATGAGCGTCGCCGGGTACTCCGCGCCCGGCCGCAGGTTGTGGTAGGGCGAGTAGGCGTAGAGCGCCTTGAACTCCTCCGCGTCGTCCGGCGAGCCGTAGTCGGAGACCCACCCCCAGCCGATGGTGAACTTGTGGAAGCGCAGCATGTCGAGGACGCCGACGCCGATCAAGGCGGCGCCGAAGAGGTCCGGGCGCTGAGTAATGGCGGCGCCGATCAGCAGGCCGCCGTTGCTGCGGCCGCTGATCGCCAGCTTCTCGCGCGAAGTGTAGCGGTTGTCGATCAGCCATTGCGACGCGGCGAAGAAGTCGTCGAAGACGTTCTGCTTCTTGAGCTTCGACCCCGCCTGGTGCCACTCCTCGCCGTACTCGCCGCCCCCCCGGAGGTTGGCGACGACGTAGACGCCGCCCATCTCCATCCAGACCAGGTGGGTGACCGCGAAGGCGGGCGTGACGGGGATGTTGAAGCCGCCGTAGCCGTAGAGGAGCGTGGGGTTCTGGCCGTTCAGCTCGAGCCCCTTCCTGGCGGTGATGAAGAGCGGCACCCGGGTGCCGTCCTTGCTGGTGCAGAAGACCTGGCGGGTCTCGTAACGATCGGGATCGAAGGGGAGGTGGGGCCGCCTAAAGACGCTGCTCGCGCCGGTCGCGAGATCGTAGTGGTAGACCGTGCGCGGGGTGGTGAAGCTGGTGAAGTCGTAGAAGGTCTCGCGGTCCTGGCGCCTGCCGGTGAAGCCGGTCACCGAGCCCAGGCCGGGAAGGTCGATCTCGCGGATCGGCCGCCCGTCGAGGTCGAAGATGCGGACCTGCGAATGGGCATCCTTCAAGTAGAGAGCGATGAAGCGGTCGCCCACCACGCTCATCGCCTCGATCGTATCGGCCGCCTGCGGCAGCAGCTCCCGCCAGTTGGCGGGCTCCGGGTGGGAGATATCGATGGCGATCACCCGCCCGCGCGGCGCGTGCAGGTTGGTCTGCAGCCAGAACACCGGTCCGTCATTGCCAAGGAACGTGTAGGAGGCGTCGAAGCCGGAGAGCAGCTCGACGATCGGCGAGCCCGGTCGGGTCAGGTCCTGGTAGAAGATGCCGTTCTCCGTCTCGGTCCCCTTCCAGACCTGCACGACGAGGTACCTGCCGTCCTCGGTGACGATGCTCTGGAAGCCCCACTCCTTGTGGTCGGGCCGCTCGTAGACCAGGCGGTCCCTGGACTGCGGGTCGCCCAGCCGGTGGTAGTAGAGCTTCTGGTAGTAGTTGGCCTGCTCGAGCTGCTCGCCGGCCTTCGGCTCGTCGTAGCGGCTGTAGAAGAAGCCGAGGTTGTCGTGGGTCCAGGCGGTGGTCGAGAACTTGAGCCACTCCAGGCGGTCGGGCAGGTCGCGCGCGGTCTCCACGTCGCGCACCCGCCATTCCTCCCAGTCGGAGCCGCCGGAGGAGAGGGCATAGGCCATGAGCCGGCCGTCCTCGCTCACCGCCGAGCCCTTGAAGGCGACCGTGCCGTCGGTCGACAGCGCATTGGGGTCGAGGAGCGCCTTGGGCTTGCCGTCGAGGCGGTCCAGGGTGTAGATGACGTCCTGGTTCTGCAGGCCGTCGTTCTTGGCGAAGAAGTAGCGCCCGCCCTGCTTCCAGGGGACTCCATACTTCTCGTAGTTCCACAGCTCGGTGAGACGCCGCCTTATGCGGTCCCGCGCCGGGATGGCGGCCAGGAACGAGAACGTCACCCGATTCTCGGCGGACTCCCAGGCCTTGGTCTCCGCCGAATCGAGGTCCTCGAGCCAGCGGTAGGGATCGGCGACCTTGACGCCGTGGAAGTCGTCGACCTGGCTCACCCGCCGGGTATCGGGATAGGCGAGGCGCGGCGGCGCGGCGCGGCTCGCTACCTCAAGCCTGCCGGCCGGGGGCGCGGCGGCCTCGGGCTGCGCGGGCTTTCTCGTCACCGGGGTGCACGCCGTCGCCAGCGCCAGCAACGCCAGCGCCTTGCGAATCTGCATGGGGCTCTCCTCCTCCTCTAGCTCGGCCATCAAGAAAACCTCTCGGCACCGCGCGCCTCTGTGAGCCGGGTCGCAACTCCCCTCCCCTCTATCACTACTTAACTGTGCGTTCGGGAGGTTGGAGCGGCCTCGGAGGCGCGCGGAGTATAGCGCCCGGCTGCCGACGGGAACGCCGGTCTACAGATAGCCCAACGCCTTCAGACTCTTCAGATATTCGCCACCTCCCTGCGCCACGGGTTGGCGCGGCAGCGGTTGGCCGTAGGTCCGCAGGAGAGCCGGCGGCTCCGGCCAGCGGCAGCCGGCGGGAGGCGCCGGAAGCTCGGCGCTCTGGGGGAGCCCCAGAGCGCGAAGCAGACCCGCGGCCACCGCCTCCGGCGCCATTCGCGGCGGCGAGGCGCTCGCCCGGCGGCTGCATCCGGCCCGCCGCCAGAGGAGGATGCGTCCCTCCGCGCCCTCCTCCTGTCGCCGGCGGCCGGGGTCGATCACCACGGCGACCGTCCCCACGCCGCCCAGGGCGCGCGCCAGCAGCCCGTCGGTCGCCGCCAGCTCCGCCTGCACGAGGTCGCCGAAGGCCGCCTCGCCGCCCTGCCAGCGGTCGGCGGCGATGTCGAGCCCGGGAAGGTAGAGCGCCGCCGCCCGCGGCCGCGTGCCCATCCGCTCGGCGAAGACCCGGCGGTAGAAGCGGTCGGGCAGGAGAGCGCTGTCGAGGAGGCCGCTGTCGAGAAGGGTGGCCGCCGGCGGCTCGCCGGGGGACGGCTCAACAGCCGGAGACTGCACGGCCGCGCGCGCAGCGAGGACAGCCGGAAGGGCCGCTGCCGGCGCCACCACGCCGGGAGCCCCCAGCCCGAGCAGCGGATAGGCGTCGTGCGCCACCACCAGCCCCGGCAGGGGATCGGCCGGGAAGGTCGCCCACCAGTCGACCGCCAGGATCGGCTCGCCGCCGCGCGACGCCAGCTCCCAGAGGGTGAAGGCGTGGCGGCGGTTGGAGAGCACGGCCCGATATTCCGCCAAGCCCAGCGGCACCTCGACACTCCGCCAGTAGAGGCGCAGCGGCCCGGTGCGGGCGAGCGGCGTCGACACTCCCAGGGGGCGGAAGTTGTCGAGGGCGCTCACCCCGTGCCGGGCGGTGGGGAGCCCCGTCGCCACCGAGGTCCAGAAGGAGGCTGGAGACTCGCGCTCCCGCCGGTAGCTGAAGACGCCGCCGCCCTCGCGGGCGAGGCGGCTCATCGCCGGCAGCTCGCCCAGGGCGAGCAGGTAGTCGAGCTCCGCCGGCAGTACGCCGTCGATCCCCACCAGCACGACCCGCTCCCCGGGGGCGGTGGGGATCGCCTGGAGCACGGGAGGCGGCTCGGGACGGGCGGCGACGAGGACGAACAGCATCGAGAGGAGCCCCAGACCGGCGACGGACCCCAGGCCGAGGAAGCGGCGGGAGAAGAGCCGCCTCTGGGGAGAAGACTGGGTGAGCCGGATCGAGAGGGTCAGGAGGCCGTGGTGGACGACCCGAATCCAGAGATAGACGAGGGTGGGGATGGCGACGGCGAGGACGGCGAGCTGCCAGGGCGGGATCTCGGCCCACAGGTTGCGCACTGCCCAGACGTTGGCGCCCAGGGCGGCGACCCCACCCGCCGAGGCGGCGGCCAGGGAGAGCGTCTCGATGCGGCGCGGGTGGTAGAGGTTGAGGAGCAGGACCACGACGCCGCAGAGGATGAGGAAGCCGAGTCCGGTCGAGAGCGCCAGCGGCGGGAAGAGATGGAGGAAGAGTGGCAGCAGGTCGAGAGGGCTCGCCGTCAGGTTGCCGTTGGCCGCGGCAAGCGCGAAGGCGAAGAGGAAAGCGAGAGCCCCGCCGGCCAGCAGGGCGACTTTGCTGGTCAGCAGGAGGAGAGTGCGGCCCACCCGCCGGGGCCGCAGGGCGTCCTGCAGCAGGAAGCGCTCGAAGCCGTGGCTCAGGTAGCCCAGCCGCCGCAGCTCCGAGCGCACGCGGTCGAGCTCGCCGGCCTTCGTCTCGGCGGATTGCATCCGGTCTAGTGTAGCGGACGACTGGCGCCATCGCCGCCGCCGCCGATCAGCGCCGACGGTGCTGCACGAAGCGGGCGATCTGGCGGAGCGGCTCGGCCTTCCGGCCCAGCGGGGCCAGCGACTCGACGGCGAAGCCCAGGAGCTCGGCGGCCAGGGTGCGGGCCCCGTCGACGCCCAAGAGCTTGACGAAGGTCACCTTGTCGGCGTCCTTGCCGGTGTCCTTTCCCGTCTCCTCCGGGGAGGCGAGGACGTCCAGCAGGTCGTCCGAGATCTGGAAGGCGAGCCCAACGTTCTTGGCGAAGCGGGAGATCACCTCGAGGTCGCGCCGGCGGGCGTCGGCGGCCATGGCCCCCAGCTCGCCGGCAGCCATGAAGAGGGCTCCCGTCTTGTGGCTGTGGATGTACTCGAGCGTCGTGAGGTCGAGGTCCTCGGGGCGGCTCTCGAGGTCCAGCGCCTGGCCGCCGATCAACCCGCCGCTGCCGATGGCGGCGGCCAGGTGGTGGATCATGTCCTCGGCGGTGTACCGCTTGAGCGACAGCCGTTGGGCGCTGGCGGCGACCAGGGCGTAGGCACGGTTGAGGAGCGCCAGAGCGGCCAAGAGGGCGACGTCCTCGCCGAAGGCCAGGTGGACCGTCGGCCGCCCGCGGCGCAGCCGGGCGTCGTCCATCGCCGGCAGGTCGTCGAGGATGAGCGAGCAGGCGTGCACCATCTCGACGGCGCACGCCACGTCGAGGACGACGTCCGAGCCGGCGTCGAAGAGCTCGGCGACGGCGAGGGTGAGCACCGGCCGCACCCGCTTGCCGGGGCCGGTGAGCGCGTAGTGCATCGCCCGGTGGACCGCCTCGGGGCGCTCCTCCGGAGCGGGCAGGAGGGCCGGCAGGCGGGCGTCGACCCGGGCGCCCGCGGCGGCGAGCCCGCCGGCCAGGTTGCGGACCGGCGCGCCGGTGTCGATCTCGGGTTGCCGAGCGGCCGGGTCAGAAGGAACGGATGGCCTCGTCCTCGGTGTCGTAGACGTCAAAGACCTTGATGAGCTGGGTGATGTGGAGGACGTCCCGCACCTTGGCGTGCAGGTTGACGAGCTTCAACTTGGCACCCCGGTTCTTGACCGTGGTGTACGAGCTCACCAGCTCTCCGACGCCGGAGGAGTCGATGGTCGTCACCTCGGCGAAGTTGACGATGATGTTCTTCGCGCCGCTCATGAGCGCCTCCTGCACGGCGTTGCGCAGCTCCAGGTCTCCCGACCCGATGGTGATCTTGCCCTTCAAGTCGAGGATCGTCGCACCGTCTCTCTGCCGCGTGTTGATCTTCATCAATGCCCTCCTCTTTCGATCGCTTGGGAACCGGCTTCGGAGCCGGCCGGGGGGCCGGTGAGCCGCTTGCGCAGGGTCACCACCGTCCCGCCGCCGGGGCGGGGACCGTAGTGGATGTCGTCCATGAAGCTCTTCATGTAGAAGATGCCGCGGCCGTTCGGGCGGAGCAGGTTCTCGGGAGCCAGCGGATCGTCGAGCTGGGCGGGATCGAACCCCGTCCCCTCGTCCTCCACCCGGATGACCAGCTCCCCGCCGTCCACCCCCGCGTCCACCCGCACCTTCTTCTCGGGGTCTTGGGAGTTGCCATGCTTGATGGCGTTGGCCACCGCCTCACGGACGGCGATGTCCACCCAGTGGCGCGCCTCGCCGTCCAGCCCTAAGCGCTCCAGGGAGTCGTTGAGCACGATCTGAACCAGCTCGATGTTCTCGAAGCGGCTCCCGATGGCGAGGTGGAATCGGTGGTCTTCCGGCATCGCGGCCTCGCGGCGGAGTCTAGCAGACTGCGGTCGTCCCTTCCCGGGCCTCCGATGCCCACCGAATTCGACCTCTGGGGCCCGCGGAAAGTTCCTGCCGTCTAGGCGAAGCCCTCGGCGCTGCGGAAGGCTGCCGAGCTTTGCGAGGTCGGATATATTGTCGTATTGTTATATTCTTGAGAACTATAGGTAGAATACGCTCCTGTATGGCGAACGCCTCGCTGTCGTCCTCCAAAGGAGGTACCATGAAAAGCGCTTCCCCAACCGATGCGTTCGCTCCTCTGCGGGCCTTCCTTCGTCAGATCCGGAGAAGAATCGTTCTCCTTACCCTTCTACGACTGCCGCGGGCGGACAGACGAGAAAGAGAGTTCTGGGCGACCGGCTGGGGGTGGTATCGGCGACCTTCCGCCAAGGGAGGAGTCTGGATCCACGCCTCCACCATCGGCGAAGTGAGGATCGCCTTGAGCGTGATCCAATCGCTTCCCGCGGAGCTGCCGCTGGTGATCACCACCTTCGACGTGGAAAGCGCGGTGGCAGCCGAGCGGCTGCTTCGAGGACGCGCGGCCGTCACCGCATTCCCGGCGCCCTTCCGCTTCGCCATGCGCCGATTCGTCGAGCACTTCGACCCCCGACGGCTGATCATCATCGAGACGCAGTTCTACCCTCTGATCGTGCTCGCGGCGGTACGGCCCAACCTTCCCGCCGCCGTCGTCAGCATGTTCAACGATCAGCAGCAGATCGAGCTTTTCCTGCCCCTGCTCCGGTCTGTCGAGCTGTTTGGAGTACGGCTCGAGGAAGATAGAAGGAAGCTGGTCGAGCACGGCATTCCCATAGCTCGCATCGGGGTCACCGGTGACTTGAAGTTCGATGCGCTGGCTCTCGAGCCGCGGCGCGACCTCGAGGTGGCGCTGCGAGGGCTTGCCGGGGACCGGCCGATCCTCATTGCCGGCTCGACGCATCCCGAGGAGGAGCCCGCGGTCCTCGATGCCTTCGAACAGCTCGGGGGAGGACGACGCGCCCTGTTGCTTCTCGCTCCTCGCGTACCCACCCTTGGGAAATCCGAGGCCCTGCTGCGGCAGCGCGGAATCGACTATCGGAAGCGCACCAAGCTCCCCGTGAAGGGAAGGCCGGCAGTCGTTCTGCTCGACAGCATCGGGGAGCTGCCGTCTCTCTACAGGCTCGCCGCGGCTGCCTTCGTCGGCGGCAGCATGATGCTCGGCGGAGGGGGGCATAGCCCCTTGGAGGCAGCCCGCTCAGCGGTGCCCGTAGCGGTTGGCCCGAACATGAGCAACTTCCGGTTGATTGCCGAAATTTTCGATCGCGCTGGTGCCTGGACCCGGGTGACGAATGCCGATGATCTGGCGCGAGCTTGGACGACATGGCTCGATAATCCCGAGGCGGCGCAGACTCTGGGGAAGTGCGCGGCGGAGCTGGTCCAAGCGCATCAGGGGGCCCTGACCAGAACTCTCGATCTGCTGCAGACCTTTCTCGGCCAGAGCGACGCCCTCGGTCCTGCCGTCAAAACGCCGGCCACTCGACTTAGGTGGCCGCAAGCTCCTGTCATAGAGGGTCTGCGGCCGCCGGCAGCGATCCCGTAGGGCCGGGAGGCGGCGGAGCGCTGGCCCTGAGCGTCTGTCAAAGAGGAAGAGCCGCGCCAGGCGATCCTTCGGCCCGGCACTGCCGCGCCACTTTTCGTCAGTCGGGCGGGAACCGGACGACTTGGCCGCGAGCCGGTCGTGTTGGGGTGGCGCCGCGGCAGGTTGAACGCACACGGTTTCGAGCACGCTCTCTCGTCCGTGTCCGCCGCTGGCTATCCCGTCTCTATCTGTGATAGCATTTTCGTATATTTACAGAAAGGAGCGCTTATGTCACGCCGTCGCCAGCCCGTCCATCGCCTTCGTCTACTGGTCATCCTCTGTACCGTCGTCATCATGGGTCCGGCCCTGATCACGCCTCCAACCGTGCAAGCGTGTCCTCCTCAGCAAATCGAGTACACCTACTACACGGATGCGACCTACACAGTCTCCTGCGGTTCCAAGATCATCACCTGCAGCTGTGGCGTTTACCCGTCGGGATGCGTTACGGACTACTACACCATCGATTGCTACGACTGCTGACCCGTCGGCGTCTTCGGGCCGCAAGTTCGGCCAGGCTATCGCTCCGTCCGCCGCGCCATCCGACGCCCCATGTTTGCGACCTGCCAAAGAGTAAAGACCACCATGAAAGTCGTCGAGCTAGTGATGGCCCAGCGTGCTCACGGTTGGAGCCCGGAGGAGCTTCATTTCCAGTTCCCCGGCCTGCCGCTCGGCCAGATTCATGCCGCTCTTGCCTACTACTGGGACCATAAGGACGAGCTGGATGCTGACATCGATCGTTGGTCTCAGTATGTTGCGCAGGCCCGGCAAGAAGCGGGACCCTCGCCCCTCGCTGAAAAGCTCGGTCGCACACCGCGTTGAGCGTCGCGCTCTACTTCGACGAGCATGTCCCGACGGCCGTGGCGCTCGCGCTGCGTTCCTGCCCCCGTCCTACAACCCGAGGAGTGCCGCGGCCGGGAGGTGGCCGCCCATCAGCTTGAGGGCTGCGGGGATGATGACGAGGAGCTGGACGCCGTCGAAGAGGGCGTGGGCGGCGATGGCGGGCCAGATGTTCTGGCGCCATTGCACGAGGTTGCCGTAGATCAGCGAGAGGATGGCGATGCCAACCAGCATGAAAGGTTGCCCGTAGGAGGCGTGGGCGAGGACGAAGAAGAAGGTCGACAGGAGGATGCCCACCCGCGGCTGCAGGAAGCCGCGGAAGAAGCCTTCCTCCACGAACCCGGCCGACAGGCTGAGCAGCAGGCGCACGCCGAAGGGGAGGGCGGCGATCCAGGGGATGAGCGCCGGCGGCTCCTTGGGGACCAGTCCCTCGGCGCCGAATGCGAAGAGCAGGAGGGCGAGGACCACCAGCGCCCCCAACACCACCACCCAGGCCCCCAGGCCGATGGCCAGCCCGAGCCCGATCTCCCGTGGGACGTCGGGCGCCGCCAGCCCGAGCTGGAGGCCCAGCAGGCGCAGGAGGGGAGGCCGGTTGCGGGCCGGCTGCGGGCCGGGCAGCTCCGCCTCGATAGGAGGCGGACCGGGAGGTGCGGCGGGCAGGCCGGCGAAGCCGGCGAGGAGCCACAGGAGGGTCGCCCCCACCATCAGGCCGTGGAGCAGGAAGAGGCGCGGGGTGCTGACGCCCGCGAGGTCGGGCACCGCCGCCAAGCCGATCATCCCCAGAGGAGCGAAGACTCCCACCCAGAGGACGAAGGCAAGGGCGGCGAAGGCGATAGCGCGCCGCCCCGGCTGCCGGAAACCCGGGGGCGAGAGCCCGCGGACGGCGCACAGGCGGTCGACCGCCCAGGCGGCGAGGAGCGCCGGCAGGGCGGGGAGCAGGGTCCGCGCGAGCTGGACCGCTTGGGCCTCCGGCGGCGAGGCCGCGATCACAGCTTCCTCTTCAGGCGGTAGCTGCGCAGCATCGTCAGCGCCGAGTTCAGCCGCTGGATGCGGCGGTTGCGCTGCTGCAGGGAGGGGATGTCGTCGCTGGCCGGCTGGTCGCCGCGCAGCTCGCGCAGGTAGCGGTCGAGCTCGAAGGCGAGCTGCTGGAGGTCGGGCCCGGTGAGGGTGCGGAAGGTGCGCTCCGTCATCGCCGTGTAGCCCTCCGCGATGTCGCGGGCCATGGCCCAGGCGCTGCCTCCGGGGAAGGACATGTCGGCGGCGATGATACCCCAGGGCCCCCTTCGCCCCCGTGCTATCATCCCCGGGCGGTGGTTCCGGCCGCGACACCTAAGCCTGCAAATTCCACCGAGGTCAAAGGAGGGGTCCCTTGAGCCGCTTTCCAGGCGTGGATTTCATTGAGTTCGACGCGCTCCTGACGGACGAGGAGCGGATGGTGCGCGACACCGTGCGCGCCTTCGTCGACGACCGGGTCAAGCCGATCATCGAGGAGTGCCATCGCGAGGCGCGCACGCCGCTCGAGCTGGTGCCCGAGATGGGGAGCCTGAACCTCTTCGGCGCCAGCATCTCCGACTACGGCCTGCCGGGTTTGAAGGGCGTCGCCTACGGCCTCATCATGCAGGAGCTGGAGCGCGGCGACTCCGGGCTCCGCAGCTTCGTCTCGGTGCAGAGCTCGCTCGTCATGTACCCCATCTACGCCTTCGGCTCGCCGGCCCAGAAAGACCGCTGGATCCCGCCGCTTGCCACCGGCGAGGCGATCGGCTGCTTCGGCTTGACGGAGCCCGACTTCGGCTCCAACCCCAGCGGCATGCGCACCACCGCCCGGCGCGCCGGCGGCGACTGGGTCCTGAACGGCTCGAAGCAGTGGATCACCAACGGCACCCTGGCCGACGTCGCCGTCGTCTGGGCGCAGACCGAGGACGGCGTCCGCGGCTTCCTCGTCGAGAAGGGGACGCCGGGCTTCACCGCCGCCGACCAGCACGGCAAGTTCTCGCTCCGCGCCTCGACGACCTCGGAGCTGGGCTTCCACGACTGCCGTATCCCGGGGGAGAACCTGCTGCCGGGGACGACCGGCCTGAAGAACGCCCTCATGTGCCTGAACCAGGCCCGCTATGGAATCGCCTGGGGCGGCCTGGGCTCGGCGATGGAGACCTACACGACGGCGCTGACCTACGCCAAGGAGCGCATCCAGTTCGGCGGCCAGCCGATCGCCTGCCATCAGCTGGTGCAGGAGAAGCTGGTGTGGATGGTCTCCGAGATTACCAAGGGCCAGCTGCTCGCCTGGCAGCTCGGCAAGCTCAAGGACGCCGGCCGCTTGAAGCACCAGCACATCTCGCTCGGCAAGCGCAACAACATCTGGGTGGCCCGCGAGTGCGCCAAGCTGGCGCGCGAGATCCTGGGTGCCAACGGCATCGTCGACGACTACCCGGTCATCCGTCACATGCTCAACATCGAGTCCGTCTACACCTACGAGGGGACGCACGATATCCACGGCCTGATCATCGGCGAGGCGATCACCGGCATCCCCGCCTTCAACCCGCCGGAGCGCCCGGAGAAGCCGGCGCGCCCCGCCGCTCCGAGCGTGGCCGGGGTGGCCGCCTCCGCGGCCACGGGGGGCGGACGTTGAGGACCCTGGACGACCGCCTCGAGCAGGAGTTCATCCGCGTCACCGAGCTGGCGGCCATCGCCGCCGCCAAGACCATGGGCTTCGGCGACCGCCGGCGCTCCGACCAGGTGGCGGTCGAGGCCATGCGCCGCGAGATGGACGCCCTGGAGATGGACGGCCGGATCGTGATCGGCGAGGGCGAGCGCGACGAGGCGCCCATGCTCTACGTCGGCGAGCAGCTGGGGCGCGCCCGCGGCCAGGACGGCGCGCTCGCCGTCGACATCGCCGTCGATCCGCTCGAGGGCACCAACCTCTGCGCCACCGGCTCCCCCGACGCCATCACGGTGCTGGCGGCGGCCGAGCGCGGCGGCCTGCTCCACGCCCCCGACGTCTACATGGAGAAGATCGTCGTCGGGCCGACGGCGCGGGGCTCGATCCACCTCGACGCGCCGGTGGTCGAGAACCTGCGCAACATCGCCAACGCCTTCGACCGCAAGGTGAGCGACCTGACCATCGTGGTGCTCGACCGCGAGCGCCACCAGCAGCTCATCGCCGACATCCGCGCCGCCGGCGCCCGCATCCGCCTGATCGGCGACGGCGACCTCTCGGCGGGGATCGCCGCGGCGGTGCGCGGCACCGGCGTCCACGCCGTCATGGGCACCGGCGGCGCTCCTGAAGGGGTGATCACCGCCGCCGCCATGCGCTGCCTGGGGGGCGAGATCCAGGCCCGCCTGCAAGCTCTCGACGAGAAGCAGCGGGAACGGGTCAAGGACTTGGGGATCTCCGACCTGCAGAAGATCTACCGGACCGAGGACTTGGCGCCCGGCGAGCAGATCCTCTTCAGCGCCACCGGCGTCACCGACGGCGAGCTGCTCAAGGGGGTGCGCTTCTTCGGCGGCGGCTCGCGCACGACGACGCTCTTCATGTCGCTGTCGCGTAAGCTCATCCGCTTCGTCGACACCATCCATCGCGACCAGGTGACGATGCCGGTCCGCTTCCAATAGCGAGGCGGCCGGCGGCCTGCCAGCCGAGAGAGAAAAGATGATCAAACCGGACCGTTGGATCCGCCAATGGGGCTTGAGCGGCGGCGTCGTCCCCTTCGAGGAGGGGCAGATCAACGCCGCCAGCTACGACGTGCGGGTCTCCGAGCACTGGATCTGCCCCACCCGCGATCCCGAGGAGTTCCGCGCCCCGCACATCAAGCTCTTCCCCGGCGAGGTGGTGCTGGCCTCGACCATCGAGCACGTGAAGATCCCGCGCACCGTGGCCTGCGACCTCAAGCTCAAGTCGACCCTCGGGCGCCTGTGGATCAACCACTCCCTGGCCGGCTGGTGCGATCCCGGCTTCGAGGGCCAGATCACCCTCGAGCTGCAGAACCTCGGGCCCGCCCCCTTCGTCCTCGAAGCCGGCCGCCGGATCGCGCAGCTCATCTTCATCTCGATGGAGTCGGAACCCGAGGTCGCCTACGGCGAGCCGGGTTCGTCGAGCCACTATCAAGGGCAGCAGGGGACGACGCCGGCCCGGAAGTGAGGGCGCCGCCGGGCCGGCCGCCGCCCGCGCTGTCGCCTATTGGCATCGAACTATAATCAGCGCAACAGTGCCAATCGCCGCCATGGGTATCGTCGGGAACCTGAGGACCATGCAGCTCGAAGAGGTGCTGCAATGGCTCTCCCAGAGCAAGAAGAACGGCACCCTCCAGATCAACAACGGCAAGGTCGAGAAGAAAGTCTTCTTCAAGGAGGGCCGCATTTTCTCCTCCGCCTCGAACAACCCCGAGGAGTACCTCGGGCACTTCCTCGTCAGCCACGGGCTGATCGACGAGCCGGCGCTGGCCAAGGCGATCGAGATGCAGGAGCAGACGGCGATGCTCCTGGGCAAGATCCTGGTCACCGCCGGCGCCATCGAGGAGAAGGACCTCCACCGCCTGCTGCGGCTCAAGGCCGAAGAGAGCATCTACGACATCTTCTCCTGGTCGGAGGGGGAGTTCCGCTTCCTCGACGACGTGCTCCCCGAGAGCACCATGGTGCCGATGGACCTGGACGTCACCGCCATCGTCCTCGAAGGGGTGCAGCGGGTCGACGAGTGGAGGCGCATCCGCAAGGTGATCCCCAGCGGCGAGGCCATCCCCGTCGCCGTCGCCGAGCTCGACGGCGCCAGCTTGAGCGCCGGGGCGCGGCAGATCCTCGAGCTCGTCGACGACGAGCGGACGGTCGAGGAGATCCAGCTCCAGACCCACTCCAGCGAGTACCACGTCTGCCGCGTGCTCTTCGAGCAGCACCAGGCCGGGCGCATGAAAATCGTCAAGCCGCGCTGGAAATCGAAGCCCGCCGACCTGCCGGCCCCCGGCGGCTCCGGCGTCGGCACCGGCGCGCTCCTGCAGGCGGCCCGGGAGTACATGCAGAAGAAGATCTACGATCACGCCCTCCGCCACCTGCGCGCCGCCCGCAGCCTGGAGCCCGAGAACAAGGAGGTCCAGGAAGCCCTCAAGGTCGGCGAGAAGACGATCAAGGAAGAGATCGAGCGCGCCGGCGTCACCCTCGCCTCCATCCCCAAGCTCGCCGTCAGCATGGAGCAGCTCACCACCTCCAAGATCTCCCCGCAGGAGGGCTTCATGCTCACCCGCATCAACGGCACCTACGACATCCAGTCGATCGTCAAGATCACCCCCATGTCGCAGCTCGACGCCCTCCTCGTCTTCTGGAAGCTCCTGGACGCCGGCTACATCCGGCTGGAGGCGAAGAGGAAGTAAGGGGCTGCGACTGCCAAGGCCTCTAGAAGCCCACCTTCATCCCAGCCGCGGGCGCGAGACGTGGGGGTTGCCGCGGAGGGCGAAGCGCAGCGGCCAGGCGGCTGCTTCTCCGGCATAGCCGACGCCCACCCGGGGGCCGGCGGCGACCTCGGCGTCGGGGACGGGCTCCCCGGCGGCGAGCCACAGGGGCGCGCGGTCGAGCGGCACGCCGTCGAGCGCGCGGTCGATGGCGAGCGCCTGGCAGAGCTTCCCCGGGCCGCCCGCCAGCTCTCCCGGGCGTCGAGCGCCGGCGCCGCGCCGCGCCTGCATCCGCTCCATCCCCTCGATCGGCTCTCCCGCCCGCAGCAGCACCGCGCTCCCCACGCCCGCCTCGCCGGTCACCGCGTTCAGACAGTAGTGCATGCCGTAGATGAAATAGACGTAGGCGTGGCCGCCCGGCAGGTAGAGGCTTTCGTTGCGCGGCGTCCGCCGCCCGCCCCAGGCGTGGCTGGCGCGGTCCGGCGCCCCCAGGTAGGCCTCGGCCTCGACCAGGCGGAGGACCAGGCGCTCGCCGTCGAGCTCGCGCACCAGATAGCGGCCCAGGAGGTCGCGGGCCACGGCCTCGGCCGGGCGGCGGTAGAAGGAAGGGCGAAGCGGTTGAAATCGGCGCACGGTGGCGGGAAAGGATACCCCGCGGGATGGTCGGGGGTGTCCCGATTTGCCTCGCGTAGCGATTGGCAGCGCCCCACCTGCGAATTCTGCCAACGCAGGGAGATCCGGGGCGCGCCCCCGAAAGAGCGGAGCGAGGCAAATCGGGACACCACTGCCTCACCCCCTATAATCGTCCTGCTTCCGAATCTGACCCTGAACGCTGAACCGAGGAGACTCCCACAGGATGGCCGTCGAACCCAGGGCTCACACCGCTTCGCTCCCGGCGCTGCCGCCGCTCTTCTCCGCGCTGCCCCCGGTGTTCGCCGGCCGCTACGACCCGGCCGCCCCCTGGGACCTCCTTGGCGAGCCGCTGGCGGAGCTGCTCGACGCCCTCCCCTCCAGCGAAATCGACGTTCGCCTGTCGCCCGACGTCCACCTGTCTGGCGATGGAATCGTCATCGGCCGCGGCTCCCGCATCCACCCGGGGGCGGTGATCGAAGGACCGGTATGGATTGGCCGCGAGGTCGAGGTCCGGCCCGGGGCCTACCTCCGCGGCGGCGTCTGGATCGGCGACGGCTGCGTGGTGGGGGCGAGCACCGAGATCAAGCACGCCATCCTCCTGCCGCACGCCAAGGCGCCCCATCTCAACTACGTCGGCGACTCGCTCCTGGGCGCAGGGGTGAACCTGGGCGCCGGCACCATCCTCTCGAATTTCCGCCACGACGGCCGCGAGGTCAGGATCGCCGGCGCCGGCACCGGGCGGCGCAAGCTCGGAGCGGTGCTGGGCGACGGCGTGCTGACCGGCTGCAACTGCGTCTTCCACCCGGGCGTCGTGGTGGGGCGCGGCACCCAGATCTATCCCGGGGTCCAGCTCCGCTCCGGGATCTACCCGGAGGACAGCATCGTCAAGCTGCGGCAGGAGATCGAGGTGGTGCCGGCGAGGAAGGAGTAGACGTCTGAGCTTCAGCGGCTCTCGGGGCCGGAAGGGAGCGTCGGGCGGGGGAAGGCCAGGGTGACGGCCTCGCCGATCGGGTAGGTGACGACCATCAGCGTGCGGTCGTCCTGCGCCGGCGCGCCATGGGCGAAGGCCTCGACACTGGCGAAAATGGCCTCGACGACCGCCCGCGCCGGCCGGCCCCGGCTCTCGCGCGCCACGGCGATGAGGCGCTCGTTGCCGTACTCCTCGAGCGGTCCGTGGCTCCCCTCCCGCCCCCGCGTCTCGACGATCCCGTCGGTGTAGAAGACCAGCATGTCCCCCGGCTTCATCACCACGAAGCCGCGTTCGTAGGTGGCCTCGGAGAGCGGCCCCAAGACCGGCCCTCCCTCCTCCAGGTAGCGGGCGTTACCGTCGGCCCCCAGGTGGAAGGGGGCGGGATGGCCGGCGTTGACGTAGATGAAGACGCCGTTGAGTTCGAGCTCGCCGTAGAACATCGACACGAAACGGCTGGTGAGCGTGCTCCGGTGGATGATCCGGTTCATGCGCTCGACCGTGCGCACGATCTTGAAGTCGCGGGCGAGCCCCATCCGCAGGCCCATGTAGACGTCGCGCACCTGCAGGGCGGCGGGCAGGCCGTGCCCGGAAACGTCGGCGATCGCCAGCCCGAGGATCTTCTCGGTCACCGGGATGAAGTCGTAGTAGTCGCCGCCGACGCTGTCCATCGGCTCGGAGTGGCCGTAGAGGTCGTAGTCGCCGTAGTGGGGAACCCGGCGCGGCAGGATCGAGGCCTGGATCTTGCGCGCCTCCTCGAAGATCCCCTCCATGCGCTCGCGGCGGATCTTCTGGTTGATGCTGTGGCGGAGGATGCCGAGCGAGAACAGGATGTCGTCGCGGTGGTGGCCGCCGGCGACGTTGAATGCCAGGATGTACTCCTCGTCGCCGACCTCGATGGCGGCGAAGCCCTCCACCCC
>DATNKQ010000570.1:0-2536 GCA_035603315.1 Thermoanaerobaculia bacterium | reverse complement strand
GGGGTGCGGGTGGCGCTGCGCGCGCTGTTCGAGGCGCCGCGCCTGGCGGATTTCGCCCGCCGGGTCGCCGCGGCCCGCAGCGCCACGTCGGGGGAGGCGGCGAGCGCGCGACCCTCCCTGCGTCCCGAGCCGCGCGCCGGTCATCCACCGCTGTCGCTCGGGCAGCGACGGCTGTGGTGGATGGATCGCCTGCATGCCGGAGCGCCGCTCTTCAATCTGCCGAGCGCCGTGCGCCTGACGGGGGAGCTCGCCGTCAACGCCCTGGCCCGCGCGCTCGGCGAAGTGGTGCGCCGCCACGAAGTCCTGCGGACGGTCTTCGTGGAAACGGAAGGCGGCCTGGGGCAGGTGATCGGCTCCGCTGCGCCGGTGGCGCTGCCGCATGTCGACCTGAGCGGTCTCGCCCGGGGGCTGCGCTCCGGCGCCGTCGAGCGTCTGGCGGCCGAGGGCTCACGGCGCCCCTTCGACCTCGCGCGCGGCCCGCTCCTGCGGGCGGCGCTGCTGAGCCTGGACCGTCGAGAACATGTCCTGTTGCTAGTGATCCACCACGCGGTCTTCGATGCCTGGTCGCAGGCCATCCTGGTCCATGAGCTCGCCGTCCTCTACGCCGCTTTCGCCGAAAACCGTCCCTCGCCGCTCCCGGCTCTGCCCGTGCAATACGCCGACTTCGCCATCTGGCAGCGGCGCCTGCTCTCCGGCCAAGGCTTGGACTCCGAGCTCGCCTACTGGCGGCGGCAGCTCGCAGGCCCTCTGCCACGCCTCCGCCTGCCCTATTCGAGGGAGAAGGAGGCGGCTTCCGGCCTCGCCGGCGCGCGCCACCGCTTCGCCCTCGCTCCCGCGCTCCAAACCGGTCTCCGGCGGCTGGCGCGGGAGCAGGGCGCGACGCTGTTCATGGTGCTGCTCGCCGGTTTCCAAACCCTTCTCCATCGCTATTGCGGCGAGGCCGACCTGGTGGTCGGTACCGACGTCGCCAACCGCACCGAGGTCGAAACCGAAGGTCTCATCGGCTTCTTCGCCAACCAGCTGGTGCTGCGCACCGATCTCGCCGGCGATCCGCCGGCCGCCGAGCTGCTGGCCCGGGTCCGGGAGGTCGTCTTCGCCGCCCATGCCCACCAGGAGCTGCCCTTCGATCGCCTGGTCGAGGAGCTCAATCCGGAGCGCGGCGGCGGCTCGGCGGAGCTGTTCCAGGTGAAGCTCGGCCTGGTCAACGTGCCGGCGGCCCGGCTCGCGGCCCAGGGTCTCGATCTCGCTCTCCTCGAGGTCGACAACGGCATCGCGCAGAACGAGCTCCTGCTGTTCATGGGCGAGATCGGCGAACGGTTGGTCGGTGCGCTGCAATATCGCACCGAGCTCTTCTCCGCCGCCGCCGTCGACCGCCTGCGCCGCCACCTGGAGACGCTGTGGGCCGCCATGGTGGAGCGGCCGGCTCTCCGCCTCTCGGAGCTGCCGCTCCTGGGGGAGGAGGAAAGGCACCAGCTGCTCAAGGAATGGAACGACGCCGAAAGCGCTTCGCGCCAAGGCGCGGCGACCGTGCACGGTCGCTTCGCGGCGCAGGCGGAGCGGACGCCGCGGGCGGTGGCGATGGCGAGCGAGGGGCAGCGCTGGAGCTACGAGGAGATCGACGCGCGCGCGAACCGCCTGGCGCACCTCCTGTGCCACATGGGGGTAGGACCGGAGGTGCGGGTGGCTTTGTGCGCCGAAGCCTCGATGGACATGGTGGTGGGGGTTCTCGGCATCCTCAAGTCCGGCGGCGCCTACGTGCCGCTGGACCCCAAGGCGCCGCCGGCGCGCCTGGCCTGGCAGCTCGCGGACTCCCGGGTGGCGCTGGTGCTGGCCGGGGAAGGGCTCCAGAACCTGCTGCCGCCGCAGGGGCCGATCGTGGTGCCGCTGGGAGCAGGCTGGGAAGCGGGTGAGAGCGCGTCGGCTCCGGAGGAGCAGGCGGTGGAGGAGAACCTGGCCTACGTGATCTACACCTCGGGCTCGACGGGCCGCCCGAAAGGGGTGATGGTGCCGCACCGGGGAGTCGTCGGCTACCTCGAGTGGGCTTGCCGGCAGTACGGGTTGTCGCCGGGTCGTGGAGCGATCCTGCACACCGGTCTGGCCTTCGACCTGACGGTGACGAGCCTCCTGGGGCCGCTCCTGAGCGGCGGGACGGTGACCGTTGCGGCGGGGGAGGCAGCCTCAGGGCTGGCGCGTGCGCTGGCGCACGGCGGCGGCCGGGACCTGGTCAAGCTGACGCCGCCGCACCTGCCGGTGCTGTCGGCGGCGCTGACGGCGGAGCTGGGGAAGGCCTGGGAGGGAAGGTTGGCAGGGCTGGTCCCGATGATGGTGGTGGGGGGCGAGGCGCTGCCGGGCGCCAGCCTGGGAGTGTGGCGGCGGCACGCCCCGGAGCTCTCGGTTGTCAACGAGTACGGGCCGACGGAGGCGTCGGTCGGGTGCTGCGCCTGGATGGGTCCGGCGGGAGCGATCGGCGAGGGGGAGGTGCCGATCGGCCGGCCGATCGCCGGCGCCCGGCTCGTCACGGTGGACGCCGGGCTCG
>DATNKQ010000558.1:0-15768 GCA_035603315.1 Thermoanaerobaculia bacterium | reverse complement strand
CGCCGCGCTGTCGACGACGAAGCGATTGATGCGGTCGCCCTTGCCGAACCAGGTGAACTCGTAATGGCTGCCGGCGTTCGAGAGCAGGATCTTGCAGCCGCCGATCTGCAGGCCGATGTGAGCGGTCGCCATCGCCTGCGCCAGGTCCGCCAGGTCCGCCTTCTTGCCCACGCCGGTGATCAGCGCGGGGAAGGTGGGGGAGGGGAAGTTGAAGTTGTTCGACTGCCGCAGCGAGATCGTGCTGCCGTCCGAGAAGACGAACAGGTCCTTGGCGTCGAAAACGGTGGCGCCGGGGGTGACGTTGATCTTGTAGCCGTGTACCTGCAGGACCGAGTTCCCGAAGGTGGCGGGCAGGGTGCCGGCGGCGGCGCTGGCGGCGAGGGCCAAGGCCAGCGAGAGCGCGGCGGCCGGAATGGTGACCTTCCTCATGGTGCTTCCTCCTCTTTTCAGGGCAACAGATTTATGGTGTAACGCCATTCTCAGCCTAGCATAGAATCCGGGTGATGCCAGCAAAGAGAAAGGAAGTCCCGTGATCCCCAGTGAGGCCCCTTTTTCCGCCGACCGCGAGGCGGTTGCGCCCTTCCCCGCCTCCGAGAAGGTCTATGTCGCCGGCACCCTCCCCGGCGTCCGCGTGCCGATGCGCGAGATCCGCCTGTCGCCCACCCGCACGGCGGCCGGCCCGATGGAGAAGATGGAGAGCGCGGAGAACGCGCCCGTCCTCGTCTACGACACCTCCGGGCCCTACACCGACCCCGAGGTCGGGATCGACCTGCGGAAGGGTCTGCCGTCTTTGCGCGGGGAGTGGATCCGGGGCCGCGGCGACGTCGTCGAGCTGCCGGAGGTCACCTCCGAGTACGGCCGCCGCCGGCTCGCCGACCGCCAGCTCGACAGCCTGCGCTTCGCCCACCTGCGGCGCCCCCTGTGCGCGCGGCCGGGAGCGAACGTCACCCAGATGCACTACGCCCGCCGGGGAATCGTCACCCCGGAGATGGAGTTCGTCGCCATCCGCGAGAACCAGCTGCGCGACGGCGCGCGGGTGGAAAGGCTGCGGGTCGTCTCCGGCCATGGACCGGGGCAGGGTGGGGGAACCGTCCAGCACCCGGGCCAGAGCTGGGGGGCGGCGATCCCGCCCCGCATCACTCCCGAGTTCGTGCGCGAAGAGCTGGCGCGCGGGCGCGCCATCCTGCCCGCCAATATCAACCACCCCGAGAGCGAGCCGATGATCATCGGCCGCAACTTCCTCGTCAAGATCAACGCCAATCTCGGCAACTCGGCCGTGACCTCCTCGATCGAGGAGGAGGTCGAGAAGATGACCTGGGCGACCCGCTGGGGCGCCGACACCGTCATGGACCTGTCGACGGGCCGGAACATCCACGAGACCCGCGAGTGGATCCTGCGCAACTCGCCGGTGCCGGTCGGCACCGTGCCGATCTACCAGGCGCTCGAGAAGGTGGACGGCCGGCCCGAGGACCTCACCTGGGAGATTTACCGCGACACCTTGATCGAGCAGGCGGAGCAGGGCGTCGACTACTTCACCATCCACGCCGGCGTGCTCCTGCGCTACGTGCCGCTGACGGCCGGCCGGATGACCGGCATCGTCTCCCGCGGCGGCTCGATTCACGCCAAGTGGTGCCTCGCCCACCACCGCGAGAACTTCGCCGCCGCCCACTTCGAAGAGATCTGCGAGATCATGCAGGCCTACGACGTCGCCTTCAGCCTGGGCGACGGCCTGCGCCCCGGCTCGATCGCCGACGCCAACGACGCCGCCCAGTTCGCCGAGCTGGAGACCCTGGGCGAGCTCACCCAGGTGGCCTGGAAGCACGACGTGCAGGTGATGATCGAGGGCCCCGGCCACGTCCCCATGCACCTCATCCAGGTCAACATGGAGAAACAGCTCGAGACCTGCGGCGAGGCCCCCTTCTACACCTTGGGCCCGCTGACCACCGACATCGCCCCCGGCTACGACCACATCACCTCGGCGATCGGCGCCGCCATGATCGGCTGGTACGGCTGCGCCATGCTCTGCTACGTCACCCCCAAGGAGCACCTGGGGCTGCCGGACCGCGACGACGTCAAGGCCGGCGTCATCGCCTACAAGATCGCCGCCCATGCCGCCGACCTCGCCAAGGGCCACCCCGGCGCCCAGCGCCGCGACAACGCCCTCTCGAAGGCCCGCTTCGAGTTCCGCTGGGAGGACCAGTTCAACCTCGCCCTCGACCCCTACACCGCTCGCGCCTACCACGACGAGACGCTGCCCCAGGAGGGCGCCAAGGTGGCCCACTTCTGCTCCATGTGCGGACCGCACTTCTGCTCCATGAAGATCACCGAGGAAGTCCGCGAGTACGCCGCCAAGCAGGAGCTGGAGGAACGCGAGGCGCTGGAGGCCGGGCTGCGGGAGAAGGCGCAGGAGTTCGTGCAGGCGGGCGGCGAGATCTACCGGTAGGCGGCAGAAGACCGCCACCAGCGTCCGGACACCGGTCCCATCGTTCGGATGCCGTCCCCAACGCTCCAGGACCGTTCCAGCTCTACCGGCAGCGCTCCCAACGCGCGGGGGCGCTAATTTCCCTGCGGGGACGAGTCCGGGCGAATTCGCAGCGATCCAGACAGGGAATCCGCGTTCCACATGAATTGGAGTGGCAATTTTCGAAAAAATCTACGGGGGGAAGCCGGCCCTTCTTAGGGGGAGCCCTCCTTGTTGGGGCAGCCCTCCCCCTATTTGGGGGTAGTGGTGCCTTAGTGTGTTGCCGCCGCCAGTTGAAGCGCACCGGGAGGCTAGCGTGCCCCGATTATGCCCCTGCACTTTGGGCAAGAGTGCGTGCCCATGCCTCTAAAGCTATGGCCCAGCTTCGACAGGTACACCTTCGCGCCCGCCTCAAAACATGTCGCGCAGAGGTATACGTCTGGGTTCTCTTTAGCCACTACCACTACCGACTGTCCAACGTTGCGCAGCTCGTAGCGCTCCCGATCCGCTGTCCCTTTTTGGTGCTGGCGGACCTGTGCGCGCAATTGGCTGTTCTCTTCCTGAAGGCCGAAAACTTTTTCTTGAAGCTGGAGAATGCCCGTCTGGAGCTCCACGATAAGCCCTAGGGCTTCCTCTGCGGCCTTCTCCGCCGTGCGACCCTTGCCTTTGGCTAGAACCGTGCGGGCGACTTCCAGGGTCGCCTTGATGGCGCTCATAAGGCCGGTAGCGGTCGTCAGGATCTCCGTATCCATAAGAACCAACTCTACTCCTTAAGCAACCCTCTGCGCCGCCGCCAGTAGGTCGGCCATCGTCCAGGGCTGGCGGGCGATCCCGGCCTTCATGGCGGGCGTCATGCGGATCGTCCGGTGCATCTGGCAGAAGTTGTAGGTAGGCGAAGTAGAGCGCCAGCGCCGCTCGCAGGTTCTCCCGCTTCCGGCTGAAGCCGTTCGACAGCCGGGTGAACCGGCGCAGGTGGCCGCGGAGCGTCCAGTTGCTGCGCTCGACATGTGAGGTACAGGCCCGGTCCTCGTCGGGCGTTCAAGAGATCATGATCTTCTCCTGTCTTATTAGGCGCGGCGGGCCGTACCGCCGCGCCTCTTCCCCGCTCACGTTGCCGAAGTCCTTCACCACCTGCGCGTAGTCCACCCGGGCGCCGAGGTTGTACTCGACCGCGCCGGGGTAGCCGTTGAAACCGTCCGTGCTCAGCTGGAAATCGCCCGCCGTGGCGGCGCTCAGCTTCGCCATGAAGTCGTGCGCGTCGCACGCGTTACGGCGCCCCAGGTGCCATGCCAAGACGAGCTTGCTGGTGCGTTCGTTGCCGATGAAGCAGTAGGCGTCCCCGGCGTCCGGGTGCGCGATCTTACGCCGGACGCAGGTGGCTTGTTTGGCTCTGACGAACGTCCACAGCTCGTCCGCCTGCATAGCCGGCTCCCTCGCCGGCAGGATAGAGGACGCCTGTCGCCCACCGCACGGCGGAGGGCGCGACCGCGAGGGCGGCGAGCGTGGGGAGCGTTGAGAACGCGCCCGTCCTCGTCTAAGACACCTCCGGGCCCTACACCGACCCCGAGGTCCGGATCGACCTCCGGAGCGGCCTGCCGCCGCTGCGCGGGGAGTGGATCCGGGGCCGCGGCGACGTCGTCGAGCTGCCGAAGGTCACCTCCGAGTACGGCCGCCGCCGGCTTGCCGACCGCCAGCTCGACAACCTCCGCTTCGCCCACCTGCGGCGTGGGACGGCCGTTGGGCCGATGCAGCGGCTGCTGGCCCGATGTACCGGCTATCCGCCCGATGGCGCAGCTATCGCGCCGATTTACCGGCCGTCGGCCCGATTTAGCGACCATCGGCCCGATTTAGCGGCCATCGGGCCGATTTAGCCGCCATCGGGCCAAATTTTGGTAAATCGGGCGCGCGGTTGCTAAATCGGGACAATTTTTGGTTCCATCGGTCCGAGTGTTGCCAAATCGGGCAGATTTTTTCTTAAATCGGGCCGCCGTTCGCTAAATCGGCCCGATTTAGGAAAATTTCTCCCAACGGCGCCAAATCGGCATAATTTTTACCTCGTGCGCCTCAGAGCACGAGCGCGCTGAGGGCTCCGAGCCGTCCTCTCTATAGGACGAGCAGAGCCTCCCGGACGGAAAAGCGTCACGCCCGACCGAAATCCGTGACGCCCATCGAAAATCCATGACGCCCGGCCGAAATCCGTGACGCCCGACGAAAATCCGTGACGCCCGACCGAAATCCGTCACGCCCAACGAAAATCCGTGACGCCCGGCGAAAATCCGTCACGCCCGCCGGAAATACGTCACGCCCGGCGAAAATCCGTGACGCCCGCCCGAAATCCGTGATTGGGGAACCCAGGTACCCTTCTTTGGAGACCCTTCCCCCTGAGTTAGGCCAGGTCGGCGGCCGGCGCGTCCGTCGCAGGTCCGTGCGCTACGAAGGGACCGTCCCGTAGCGCCTCACTCGTGGGGGGCGAGTCCGTCCCCGGAATATGGCAGCGGACGCGTTGACCTGAACATCAACGAGGCCGCAAGGCGCCGCCTTCGGAGCCGCCGGCCTCGGGGGCGCGGGCGCTGTCGGATCGGTTCTTCACGTAGAGGGTGAGCAGCCACAGCACTCCCAGCGCCGCCACGAAGGTCAAGATGGTCTTGATGACGTCGAGCGCGGCAGGGACGCCGTCCGGGCCCAGCTCCCCGGTCAGCCAGGCGCGTAGCGGGGCGCCCAGGGCCATCCCGAAGAAGGTGCCGTCCTGCGAGGCGAGAATTCCCACGACCCCCATGGCGAGGAGCGCAAGGGGGGCGGCGAAGCTACGCTGCCTGGCGGGGGGCCGTGGGGGAGAGTAGGGCTGAAAGGTCATGGAACGGGCTCCCTTCTTGGCATCCCCGGGCGGGTTGGCCGTCACCGCGGAGTGAGCTTGGCGATCTCCTCGTCGAGGAAGGCCAGCGCCTGCTCGAGGGAGGTCCGCCGCAGCGCCGAGCGGGTGGCCGCGATCTCCTGCAGGACCCGCCGCCGCGACATCTCCAGGCCCTGGCGTTTCTGCCGGAGCTCGCGCTGCTCGGGCGTCAGGATCTCTTCTCGGTTCGAGCGCGCCTCGGCGTCCTCGATCTGTGATTCGACGGACTTGCTTTCCCAGCCGCGTGCCATCTTGAGAAATCCTACGCTACTTCGTCTCTGCCCGGAGGCTCGCGGCGGCGGCGATGCTGAGGGCGACGGCCTCCGCCACCTTGATGCCGTCGACGGCGGCGGAGAGGATGCCGCCGGCATAGCCCGCTCCCTCGCCGGCGGGATAGAGGCCTCCCGTGTGGAGGCTCTGGAAGTCGTCCTTCCGCGGGATGCGGATCGGCGAGGAGGTCCGCGTCTCGACGCCGGTCAGCACGGCGTCGTGCATGGCGAAGCCAGCGATCTTGCGGTCGAAGGCGGGAAGCGCCTCGCGGATGGCCGCGATCGCGTACTCCGGCAGGCTCGATCCCAGGTCCCCCAGGCGCACCCCGGGCCGGTAGGATGGCAGGACCGAGCCGAAGGCCGTGGAGGGGCGGTCCGCCAGGAAGTCGCCTACCAGCTGGGCCGGCGCATCGTAGGTGCCCCCGCCGAGCGCGAAGGCGCGCTCCTCCCACCGGCGTTGGAAGTCAATGCCGGCCAGGGGGCCGCCGGGATAGTCCGCCGGCGTGATGCCGACGACGATCCCGCTGTTGGCGTTGCGCTCGTCCCGCGAGTACTGGCTCATGCCGTTGGTGACGACCCCTCCCGGCTCGGAGGCCGCCGCCACCACCGTGCCGCCCGGGCACATGCAGAAGCTGTAGACCGAGCGGCCGTTGCGGCAGTGGTGGACGAGCTTGTAATCGGCGGCGCCTAAGAGCGGGTGGCCGACTTGCGCCCCGAAGCGGCTGCGGTCGATGAGAGACTGCGGGTGCTCGATGCGGAAGCCGACGGAGAAGGGCTTGGCGGCGATCGCGACGCCCCGGCGATGGAGCATCGCGAAGGTGTCGCGGGCGCTGTGGCCGACCGCCAGGATCACGTGATCCGCCGCCAGGCGGGCGCCGTCGGCGAGGAGCAGTCCCCGCACCTTTCCCTCCTCGAGGACCAGGTCCTCGACCCGGCTCCGGAAGCGGATCTCGCCGCCCAGGGACTCGATCTTCGCCCGCATGGTCTCGACGATCTTGACCAGGCGGAAGGTGCCGATGTGGGGCTTGTTGACGAAGAGGATCTCAGGCGGCGCGCCGGCCGCGACGAATTCGGTGAGCACCTTGCGCCCGCGGTGGCCCGGGTCCTTGATCTGGCTGTAGAGCTTGCCGTCGGAGAAGGTGCCGGCGCCGCCCTCGCCGAACTGCACGTTGGATTCCGGATCGAGAGCGCGCCGGCGCCAGAGCCCGAAGGTGTCGGCCGTGCGCGCGCGGACCTCCTTGCCACGCTCGAGGATGAGCGGCCGGAACCCCATCTCCGCCAGCAGGAGGCCGGCGAACAGGCCGCACGGTCCCACGCCGATCACGATGGGCCGCGAAGCCAGGCCCGCGGGCGCCTGGACCGGAAAGCGATAGGAGGTATCCGGAGTCGGCACGACGTGGGGATCGCGGCGACGCCGGCGAAGGATCTCGCTCTCCCGGGCCGTTTCGACGTCGAGGTGATAGGTGAGGGCGATCGCCCCCCTCTTGCGGGCATCGAAGCTGCGCCGGGCGATCGCATAGCGGATCAGGTCCTGCGGCTCGATGCCGAGCTCCTTGACGACGGCCCCCCGCAGCTCTTCCTCGGAATGATCGAGGGGCAGCCTCAGCTCCGTCAGGCGCAACATGACCGGCATCCTACCGGGAGGTGAGGGCGGTCGGCTTCCTACGTTTCACGCGGATCTGCTAGAGGCTCGCGGACGCCGCTTGCCAGGCCGCCGCGCCGTCCGTCTTCCTTCCGCCGTCCGCGAGCGCCCCGGCGACGGCCTCGAGGGTCTTCTGCAGGAGGTCGGGCCGGGTGGTGACGTAGCCCATGTGACCGACGCGGAAGTAGCTGTTGCGGATCGCCGGGTGGAGGCCGCCGGCGACGGCGACGCCACGGGCGAGGATGCGGGCGACCAGGGAGCCGTCCACGCCAGGCGGGAAGCGCAGGGCGCTCAGGGTGTGGGCCGCGAGCTCGGTGCGGACCGGTACGGGCTCGAGCCCGAGGACTCTCCACGCTGCCCGCAGGGCGCGGGCCGTCCGCTCGTGTGCAGCGACGCGCGCCGGCAGCCCCGCCTCGAGGATCTCGCCGAGACCGACGTCGAGGGCGAGGATCAGATTGGTGGGCGGGGTGGAGAAGTAGGCGGGACGCCGCTCCTCGTAGGCCCGCATGATCGGCAGCCACTCCTGCCAGTCGAGGTACTGCGGGGGCGGTCCCGCGCGCCGGGCCGCGCGGGCGGCGAGGGCGCGGTCGCTTGCCACCAGGAGCGCCAGCCCCGGCGGCAGGCCGAGCGCCTTCTGGGAGGCGGTGAGGTAGACGTCGGCGTCCCAGGCCGCCATGTCGAAGCGCTCGCCCGCCGTGGCGCAGACGCCGTCGAAGATCGCCAGCATGCTGTGCTCGCGGGCCAGCCGGGCGAGCGGCTGCGGGTCCAGGAGGACGCCGGTCGAGGTGTCGACATGGGTGGCGAAGAGCGCCTTCCAACGTCCCGGTCCGGCCTCGATGGCGCCGCGAACTTCGTCGAGCTGCGGAGCGTCGCCGGGAGCGGCCTGCACTTCATGGACCTCCGCTCCCTGCCGGCGGAGCATGTCGGCCATGCGATCGGAGAAGTAGCCGGTCCCGACGACCAGGACCCGTTCCCCGAGCTCCACCAGGTTCGCGGCCGCCATCTCCATCGCCAGGGTGCCTCCGCCGGCGACGGCGAAGGGCTGGCTCGCCGCGTCGGCCATCCAGACCGTCCGCATCCGCTCCAGCGCGGAGCCGAAGGCCGCGATCAAGGGAGCCGAGGTATGCCCGAGAGGAGGGGCAGCGAAAGCGCGGAGGACGCCCGGCGAAACCTCTACCGGACCGGGAATCATGAGGAGAGGAGAGGGAGGAGGCAAGCCAGGGTGACGAGGTCAGGCCGGTCGTTCGTACGGTACACCCGTACCCGCCTGCACCTGGTGCAGCTGGACGATGACTTCTTCAACCAGATGGACCGTGCACCGATCCTGCTCGGCGGCGCGCTGGAAGAGGATCAGGGTTGCCAGAGCCTCACGGTGGATATCGCGAGACGAGAAGATGGAGTGCATCTCGACCGCGAGCCGGCGGGTTTCCGCCGTGCGGCCCTGACGCAGATAGAGCTTGGCGAGGTCGAGAGAGACGAGGGCGGCATTGTATCCATGGCCTTGCTCCACGAACTCTTCACGCACCGCGCGCAGTTTGCTCTCGGCCACCTCCACGCGTCCCTGGACGATGTCGAGCCGGGCCTCGTTCCATCGGCAGTGCGCGCGCTCGGGCTGGCTGGTCTCGGCTGCGGCCCGAACCACTTCCGGCGCGAGCGCCTCTGCCTCCTCCACACGGCCGGCCTCGACGAGGCCGAACAGCAGGTTGTTCTGGATCATCAGATCGAGCTGGGGCTCTCGAGCAGGATCGATCATGTCCCGTGACTGCAGGAGAAGAGGAATGGCCTTCTCAGGCTCCCCAGCGTAACTGTGGATCATCGCCTGACTGATGAGGGCGCGGCCGTGGAGGTGGCGGTCCCCAGCCCGCTTGTAGATCTTGGCGACTTGTTGGCTTGCCTCCAGCGCCGCCTCGAAGCGACGCTGGGCGCGCAGGAGCGAAACCTTGAGGTCGATGACCAAAGCTCGTTCCAGCAAATCGCCGCTTCCGTCTTCGAGATTGGCCTCTGCATTCGCGAAGGCCGTTGTCGCGCCGCGCAGGTCGGTCGCGATGCGCAAAACATTTCCGAAGCAGGCCCAGGCACGCGCAGTCAGGTCGTTGACGAGCCCCTTCCCGTAGAGCTGCGGATCGAGCCGGTCCACCAGATCGAGTGCCAACCGCGCCACCTCTTCCGCGCGGACGAGATCCTCCCGGAAGAGATTGCGGCAGTGTTCCAGAAGGAGGTCCGCCAGCGCTGCCGTCCAAAAGCGAGGACTCTCGCGGACCATTCTCCTTTGGTCGGTCTTGGGCTGGGCCGTCAGCTCTTCGTATAGCTTCGGGGCACGCTCATTCTCCACCTCGAGCAACCGCATCCGCTCGCGCACCCGATTCTCCACCTGATCGAAGACAGCATCGTAGCTCTCGGCCGCCGCCGCCCGCGTCCTCAAGCGCTGCAAGAGCTCGGACCCTCCCGGCACATCCCGGTGCAACCGCATCCGGCACGCTGGACAGGCGACGAGGTGCCGGCCAACGGACAGCATCGCTTCCCGTCGAAGGTCGAGAGCGACAAACCGCTCCAGCGTGCTCCGGTCCAAATGTCTCATGGGCTTGCGATTTAGTTTCTCAGGCACCTCTGCGAGGATCGCTACAACCGTGCCATCGGACGAAGTGGGATGCGAGCGCCGAGAACATATCGTCATTTTGAGGTCTTCGGGCACCGAAATCAACCTCACAGACTCATCGATCATTCGTAATAAGATTATAAGGGCGAGAATGCGCCGGCCCCGACTAGGCCGGCGCCCGTCTTCAAAATGGATCCTGAAACGATCAGTGATGAGTCCCGCCGTTGGGATCGAGCTGCGATCCGTCCGCGGCCCAGATGGAGAACAGCGCGCTCAGGAGCCGGCCGAAGAACCCCTCGCCCTCCAGCCGGACTGAAGCGGAGGGCCCGCGTTGATCAGAGATCGGTCTCGCCTGCGCCGCCGGCGCGAGGGTTAAGCCGGCGACCAGCAGAAATACAGCTAGAGCAGAGCGCTGCGGGGAAGATGACATGACAGGACTCCTTTCGGCGGGTGGAGGAGGGCGGCCGCCACGGTCGTCCGTTACCCGCCTACAGAGAAGAGTGTGCCATTTCCTGCCAATTTTGTACTCTATCGAGGGGATTTTTTCGCGCAATCGCTGGATAGCTCGGCCGCTCTGGAGGAGCTCCGCGAGCCTGAGTTCGTGCCGGCCTCATGGTACGCTGGGTGCCCTCCAACGGAAGCTGAGGACCGGAAGCTCACCCGATGGCCCGAATCGCGACCTCCACCTCCATTGTTTTGGTGATCCTTCTCGCCGCTGCCCCCCTGACAGCGCAGGAGCTGCCGCCGCTGCTTCCCGAAGGGGTGGTGCAGGCGCTGGCGGGCGAGCTCTCGGGGACCGCCGCGAAGCGCACGGTGCAGGAGATCACCCTCTTCCATCGCATGCGCGGCTCGCGCGGGTTCCGCGCCGCCGCCGACTGGATCCGCGACCGAGCGAAGGAGGCGGGCCTGGCGGCCGAGATCTTGGAGCTGCCGGCGGACGGCACGGTGTTCTACGGCACCCAGCGCTCGCGGCCGGCCTGGGAGGCGGATTTCGCCGAGCTCTGGGAACAGCGAGCGGAGCCCCTTGAGAAGGGCGGCTGGGTCGATGCGCGGCGCGTCGGCGCGTGGGATTCCCGCCCGGTCACCCTGGCGGAGGACAGCGCCTCCGGCGAGGCGGCGGCCGAGCTCGTCGACGTCGGTGCGGGAACCGCCGAGAAGGACTACGCTGGCAAGGAGGTGCGCGGCAAGCTGGTGCTGGCGGCGGCGCAGCCCGGCGACGTCTACCCCCTGGCGGTCGATCGCTTCGGGTCGGCGGGGATCGTCTCCTACGCCCAGAACCAGGTCACCGCCTGGTGGCGGGAGGACGAGAACCTCGTGCGCTGGGGACACCTCGCCACCTTCCCTCCTCCCCGCACCTTCGCCTTCATGGTGTCCCTCCGCGAGGCCCGGGGCTGGCAGGAGCGGCTTGCGAAGGGCGAAGCCGTCCGCCTCCGCGCCAGCGTCCGCGCCGGCCAGCATGCGGGGAGCTACGACGTCGTCACCGCGACGATCCTTGGGCGCGACCCCGCCGTGGCCAGCGAGGAGGTCGTCCTCTCCTGTCACCTCGATCACCTGCGGCCCGGCGCCAACGACAACGCCAGCGGCTGCGCCACCATCCTCGAGGTGGCGCGGGGGCTCGCCAAGCTCATCCGCGAAGGGCGGATCGCGGCGCCGCGGCGGACGTTCCGCTTCGTCTGGCCGCCGGAGATCGAGGGCACGACCGCGCTGCTGAACGCGCGCCCGGACCTAGCAGCGCGGGCGCGGGCGGTGATCCACCTCGACATGGTGGGCGGCGACGCCGAGGTCACCAAGGCGGTCTTCCACGTCACTCGCTCGCCCAAGAGCCTGCCGACCTTCGTCAACGACGTGGGCGAGGCTTTCGGCCGCTTCGTCAACGACCAGTCCTACCTCTACGCGGCGACCGGCCAGGCAGCCTATCCCCTCGCCGATCCGGAAGGGAGCAAGCGCGCTCTCCAGGCGGAGGTCGTCGACTACACCGAGGGCAGCGATCACCAGGTGTGGGCCGAGGGCTCCTGGCGGGTGCCGGCGATCTACCTCAACGACTGGCCGGACCGCTTCATCCATACGACCGGCGACACGGTGGCCAACATCGACGCCACCAAGCTCCTGCGCGCCGGCTTCATCGCCGCCGCGAGCGCCTACTATCTGGCGGACTTCGACGCTGCGAAGGTGCCGGCGCTCTGGGAGGTCGTCCGCCGCCATGCGCTGGAGCGAACGGCGTCGGCCCTCGCCCGGCGGGACCGCCTTGCCGCGGCCGACCAGCCTGCCGAGGGCGACAACCTGCTGCGTTTCCATTTCGCCTGCGAGCGCGCCGTCCTCGCCTCGCTCTCCTCCTTCGCCGAGATCCCCGCCGTCACCCGCACGACGGCGCTGGATTTCCTCGCCGGCCTCGAGCGGCTCTCCGGCGGGAAGGGGATCGCGGCCGCGGCCCCCGGCAGTCCGGACGAGGTGGTCGTCTACCGCCGCAATCAGCAGCCGAAGGGGCCGATGAGCGGCTTCGGCTACGACTATCTGCAGGACGGGATCGCCAAGGCCGGCATCCCGGCTCCGGCCCTCCTCCAGCGGACCGGCCTCTGGGGGGGCGGTACCGAGTATGCCTACGAGGCGCTGAACCTGGTGGACGGCCGGCGCACGGTACGGCAGCTGCGGGACGATCTCTCCGCCATCTACGGCCCGGTGCCGATCGCCGAGGTCGGTGAGCTCCTGCGGGCGCTGGCGCGGATCGGCATCCTCGCGAGGTCCACGCCATGACCGCTCCCGCCGAGCCCTTTCGCGTCGCCGCCGTCCAGGCGGCGCCCGTCTTCCTCGACCGCGACGCGACGGTGGAGAAGGCCTGCGCGTTGATCGCCGAGGCGGGGGCGAACGGAGCGCGCCTCGCCGTCTTCCCCGAAGCCTTCATCCCCACCTATCCGCTCTGGGTCTGGTCGATCCCCTCCGGCGAGACGCAGGCTCTGCGGGAGCTCTACAGCGAGCTGGTGGCCAACGCCGTGTCCATCCCCGGGCCGGCTACCGACCGTCTCTGCGCGGCGGCGCGCGAAGCCGGGGTCTGCGTGGCGATGGGGATCAACGAGATCAACGCGGAGGCGAGCGGCTCGACCCTCTACAACACGCTTCTCTACATCGGCGCCGACGGCAGCATCCTCGGCAAGCACCGCAAGCTGGTGCCGACCGTCGGCGAGCGCCTCGTCCATGGCCAAGGGGACGGCAGCACCCTCGGCGTCTACGAGACGCCTTTCGGCCGGCTGGGAGGGCTCATCTGCTGGGAGAACTACATGCCGCTGGCGCGCTATGCCCTGTACGCGCTGGGGGTGGAGATCTACGTCGCCCCCACCTGGGACCGCGGCGAGCCCTGGCTCTCCACCCTCCGGCACGTCGCCAAGGAGGGACGGGTCTACGTGCTCGGCTGCTGCAGCGCCATGCGCCGGTCCGACATCCCCGACCGCTACGGCTTCAAGGCCAGGTTCCTGGGCAGCGGCGACGAGTGGCTGAACCCCGGCGACAGCGCCATCGCCAACCCCGACGGCAAGCTGATCGCGGGGCCGGTGCGCCACGAGGAGACCATCCTCTACGCCGAGGTCGATCCGCGGCTGGTGACGGGGCCGCGCTTCCAGCTCGACGTCGCCGGCCACTATGGCCGGCCGGACGTCTTCGAGCTCACGGTCCACCGCGAAGAGCGGCCGATGGTCCGCCTCGTCGGCCCGCCCGGAGACGATCGCGGATAGAATGGAATCTCGTCCGGGGGCGCCGGCGCGCCCGGGAGGCCGACGAAGGCCTGCTGAGGACGAAGTGCTCTTCTAAAAGGGGGATCGAAGCGATGGAAGCTCCAACGACGACGGGCCGCGGCAAGGACAAGACGACGGCCGGCATCCTCGGCCTGCTGCTGGGCGGGTTCGGTGTCCACCAGTTCTACCTGGGCTCGAACACCACCGGCATCATCGAGATCGTGGTGACCGTCTGCACCTGCGGCATCGGCGCCCTCTGCGGCCTGATCGAGGGGATCCTCATCCTGGTCATGGATCAGGCCGAGTTCGATCGCCGCTACAACCAGCGCGCACCGGAGTCGATCGAGTTCGTCTTCATGAAGAAGGCCTGAGACGGTTGCACCTGTTCACCTCCGAAGCCCTCATCCTGGACGTCTTCGATCTTCACGACCGGGACCGCATCGTCACCTTCCTCACCCGTGAGTGGGGAAAGAAGAAGGGGGTCGCAGCCGGGGCGCGGACCAAGCACAGCCGCTTCGGCGGCCAGCTCCAACCGCTGGCCAAGGTGCAGGTCACATGGTTCGAGAAAGAAGGGCGCGATCTCGGCCGGATCTCCGCCGTGGAGCTCGTGCGGCCGGCCCATCGGCTGCAGGAAGACCTGGACGGCATCCTGACCGGCAGCTACCTGGCCGACCACGTCCTCGAGTTCGCGCAGGAGAACGAGGCCAGCGAACTCTTCTATCGCCTCCTCGATTCGACGCTCGAAGCCCTTCTCGCAGGAGTGGACCGCGACCTTGCGGCGCGATATTTTGAGTCGTGGGCCCTCCGGCTGTCGGGTATCTTTCCCGCTCCCCACGGCTGCCCGCTGTGCGGGCGAGCGCTGACCGCGGGCGCGGTGCTGCCGGCCGGCGGCGAGACGCTCCTCTGCTTCGACTGCGGCGGCGGCGCCGGCGGTGCGGGTCGCCTGGTCGCCGGGCCGGATGTCCTGGAGTTCCTGCGGCGCATCGGCCGCGAGAGCTTGCAGGCGGTGGGAGAGGCCCCGCCCGGGCCCGCGGTCCTGCGGCAGGTGGAGGAGCTCTGCTGCCGCGTGCGGCGACAGTTTCTCCAGCGCGAGCTGCGGAGCTACGAAGTCATCCACCGGACCCGCGCCGGGCTGTAGCGGGGAGAGGAGACGATGCAGACCTTCCAGGAGCTGATCCTCCGGCTTTCCCAGTTCTGGGCCGGCGAGGGCTGCGTCCTGCAGCAGCCGTACGACCTCGAGGTCGGCGCCGGCACCATGCATCCGGACACCTTCCTGCGCGTGCTGGGGCCGGAGCCCTGGCGGGTGGCTTACGTCCAGCCCTCCCGCCGCCCCGCCGACGGCCGCTACGGCGACAACCCCTTCAGGCTCGGCAAGCATCACCAGTTCCAGGTGGTCTTGAAGCCTGCGCCGGCGGACGTGCAGCGCCTCTACGTCCGCAGCTTGGAGGCGATCGGGCTCGACCTCGCGGTCCACGACCTGCGCTTCGAGGAGGACAACTGGGAGGCGCCGACTCTGGGCGCCTGGGGGGTCGGCTGGCAGGTCATGCTCGACGGCATGGAGATCACTCAGTTCACCTATTTCCAGCAGGCGGGAGGGATGGAGCTCAACCCGATCAGCGCCGAGATCACCTACGGCCTGGAGCGGCTGACCATGTTCCTCAGCCTGGCGCGGAGCATCTACGACATCGGCTGGGTGCCCGGCGGAGTTCGCTACGGCGAGGTCCGCCGCCAGGAAGAGGTCGAGCTCTCCCGCTATTACTTCGAGGTCGCCGACGTCCCGTTCCACCAGCAGCAGTTCGACGGCATGGAGCGGGAGGCGCGCCGATGTCTCGCCGCCGGCCTCGTCCTTCCCGCCTATGAATGCGCCTTGAAGTGCTCGCATCTGTTCAACGTGCTCGACGCCCGCGGCGCCGTCTCGGTGACCGAGAGGGTGGCGCTGATGAAACGGGTGCGCGACTTGGCCGTCGCCTGCGCCCGGAGCTACCTCGAGAGCCGCGAGCGCCAGGGCTTCCCGCTGCTGCCGCGCAGCCCATCCGCCGGCGAGGGCGTCGCCCGCGAGGAGGTGGCGGATGTCGCCGCCGACTGAGCCGACCTCCCGGCCGGCGGCCGGCGAGTACCTGCTCGAGGTGCGCAGCGAGGAGATCCCGGCCCGGATGCTCGAGCCCGGGGCGCGCGAGCTGGCAACCCG
>DATNKQ010000550.1:0-2577 GCA_035603315.1 Thermoanaerobaculia bacterium | reverse complement strand
CTGGCCGCTGGAGGTGGCGATGGCCTCGGTGGCGGCGTAGGAGCGGACCATGCGTGGATCGCCCGGCCGCGCCCGGTACAGGGCCTCCAGCCCGCTTTCGTCGCAGCAGCCGGCCGCCGGCGCCAGGCGCGAATCGACGCGCGTGACGCTGCTCAGCAGGGTCAGGCGGCAGTGGACGCCGGTGTAGGGCCCCACCACGCAGGGCAGGGTGAGCGTCACATTCTTGATCCGCCGCATGTAGTGGCCCGGGTAGTCGAGGTCGAACATCCACTCGGGGATCTCGATCTCGCAGACGCCGGTCGCCTGCAGGTGCAGGAAGGCCAGGGGGAAGTTGAGCCGCAGCGAGACGTGCTTCGTCAGCTCGTACTCGCGGCAGTTGGCGTCGAGGTAGGCCACCTCCATCTGGCGCAGGGCGCGCTGCAGCCGCTCGCCGGCCATCAGGCCTTCGTGGAGGTCGTCCCAGGCGTCGGCGGGAAGGAAGGTGCGCGCCGTGTGCCCGCGCTCGTAGTTGAAGGCCCGCTGGGCCTCGGCCGCGAGGTGGCGCGCCATATCGTAGGTCTGGCGGTAGAGGGCGGCCGTCTCCTGCTGGAGGAAGAGGTAGAGCTCCTGGTTGGTGAACTTGTCGCGCAGGAAGTCCTGCACCTCGATGGCGTGCTCGATCTGCCGCTGGTGATTGTTCAGCTCGCGCAGGGCGATGTCGCGCCGGCGCTCGGCGGCGAGGATCTGGCGCTCGATCTGCTCGATCTCGATGCCGATCACCACGACCTGATGGATCCACTCCTCCTGGCGGCGGTCCCAGCCGCCCTCGGTCAGATCCAGCCCGGCGTGGGTGCCGGTGATATCGGCGAGCGTGTTCACGATGCGGGCGCCGGCGGCGAAGGCGGCGGCGATCTTGGTTCCGCCGGCCGTCTCCATGATGAGAGGATCTGAGGTCCCGAACCAGAAATCCGGGATCATGTTCATCGACTGGGCGACCCCGTCCAGAATGTTGCCCGCGGCGCGTTCCCACATGGCGATGGGAGTGAGGTTCTCGTACCCCGCCTCGCCGGTGTTGCGCGGATGCGGGATCAACTGGTACTGGATGTGGCTCTTGCGCGTCAGCGCGCCCTCCTTGGTCTTGCGCAGCGCCTGGACCTGCCAGTCGGCCTCCCGCCACTGGTTCTGCCGCACCTCCAGCGCCAGCTCCAGCAGTTGCCGCTCGTGCGTCGAGCGCAGGGCGGCCAGGGTCTCGCCGTCCCCCTTCTCGTAGGCGGCGAGCAGCTGGGCGCCGAGGCCCCGCACCTCGCCCGCCAGCTCCAGCGCCTTCTGCATCAGGAACATGAAGCGGTAGGGGCGGCAGCAGGAGAGACAATCGTCGTCGTCGCAGCAGCCCGGCTCCGCCGTCTTCCAGCCGTCCCGCAAGGAGTCGTCACCCCAGTAGGGCAGGTCGAGGTTGGGCCGGCCATTGCGGAGCCGGCGGCCGTCGACGCAGCGATGGACGAGCGCCAGGCGGTCCGCCGCGCGGCCGTAGAGCGCCGTCAGCCGCGGATTGAGCGGCGCCGGTCGCGCCACAAAGGCGGCCACCGTCATCGGGCTCTTGCCGTCGTCGCGGACTAGGACCCTTGCGGGCTCCGGGCCCAGCACCCGCGCCAGCGTGTCGAGGATCACCGTCGCCTGCTGGAAGGCCTCGGGTGAGTTGCGGCACGTCAGGGCCTCGCTCCACTGGAGCAGCGTCTCCAGGTAGTGGAGGAGAATGGCCCGGCGGCGGGCCACCTCGTCGCTCACCGGCTCGCTGGGGCAGCAGGGTTGGTCGTCGCGGCGATCAACGGGATGGGAGGCGACCCCGGCCAGGTCGGGATTCGGGACAGGGTCGACGAACGGCGGGCACTGCGCCCAGGTGCCGTCGCCCTGGAGCGGATTGAAGGCCAGCTCGTACCACTTGAGCGCCGCCTCGAAGCGGCAGTGGGCGCGCAGGGTGGCGGCCACGGAGAGGGCGACGCCGAAGGGCGACGGCGGCTCGACCGCGGCGCCGGGCGGGAACCAGGCAAAGAAGGGATAGGCCGGGAGGCCGCCGGGCATCCCCGACAGGTCGGGAGCGGGAGGCGCGACGACGAGCGGCAGGACCACCGCCGAATCCGTGGCCAGGTCGTAGCGGAAGCCGGGGGGCGTCGGGTCGAGATAGCCCACCGGCTGCTTGCCGCCGTTCACCTCGAAGCGGAGCGAGTCGGCGGTCCGGCCCTTGAAGTCGAGCCGCGGCACCTCGCCGGGCAGCAGAAGAACAGGGTCGATCACGAGCTCCTCGTCCGACCGCCGCGGCGGCTGGAACTCGCCGTTGTGGAACCGGCTCCAGACGAGATGGACCGACGGCCCGGAGTCCCAGTGCAGGAGCCCCGGGAGCTTGTCGGGGCGGTGCCAATCCGAGGTGGTGTCGTTGCCGGGATGGTCCGGCGGCTCGGCGCCCTGGTCCGCGTTCTGGGTGACCTCGGCGAAGGAGCGGGAGTCCTGCAGCCAGAAGTAGTACTCATCGGCGGCCGGCGGGTGGGCTCGCCCGCAGCAAGCACAGCAGCCGGCCTCCCCCGCCGGATCGCGGGGCACCAG